>JAZDPB010000132.1:0-13224 GCA_043797985.1 Chloroflexota bacterium | reverse complement strand
TGGGACTCAACATCCTGCATACAGTGGAGTCCCTTTTATTGCTCTATGGTGCTAGCGTATTGACCGATTGGATGTGGCTGAAAGCAGTCCTGTGGGGGATGGTATTCCATATAGTGACTGATTTGATTTATCTATATCGCTGGCGCAGGCTTTTCCGGCGAGCTTTTTCAATAATTGAGTATGTCATCAGGCAGAGGTCGATGAAGCGCCAGGGGCTCGACCCACAGCTACCTTATCGTTCCGTCCTTGAGGCTATGGCTTTGGTCTCCAGAGTGCCAAAGGACAAGATAGGGAAAGCTGAACAATAATATTAGCAGGTTCCCCACTAATAATATCCAGATTACCTGAGAGAGGGACTGGTGTATGAGGACGATAACTGTTACCTCAGCGAGAGTAATTACATCGGCTAGAAGCATCAGCCAGAGGTTGCGGATAGCTAAACTATAGTGTATCAGAACAAAGTTTAGTGAGAATAGAAGCATCGCTGCGGCATACAGGGTGATAAGGGGCCCAGCTTCAGTATAAGCCTCACCAAAGAAGAGCCTGACGATTATATCAGGAAAACCCCAGCAGATTAGTGTCACTCCTCCGGAGAGAATAAAGGCATAAAAGAGGCCTTGAAGCAAAATATTTCGGGTGTTCTGTCCCAGAATGTGGTTCGTGGTTGCCTTGGGCAGTAACACCATGGATACCGCCATCGGCAGGAATACGACCACCTTACCTATAGTGGCTACGGCGTTAAACAGTCCTGCCTCTTTGCCACCAAAAAAATGGGTAACCAGCATCACATCTATGCTGGAAGGCATAGCCATAAAAACAGCCAGAATTAGAGTGGGAACAAGGATGGGGACGAGCTTTGCATCATATCGGGCTGGATTTCGGGCGCCGCTGGCCAGTTGTTTTCTTATCAGGACCAGTCCTACCATCGTCGCTATGGCTGTGGAGGCAAGCAGGGCAGCGACGGCTCCCGGCAAGTCCCACCCTATCCAGACAAAGACGATACCAAAAAGTAGTTTCAATCCCTGGGAAGTTGAGTAGCCGGTGATGCCCAGGTACTTGAATTTTTGCAGCCCCTGTTGCAATCCCAGCACTATATCCAGTGTTAGGGCTGTAAAGAGAGAGAAAGCCAAAATAATGATTGGCTTTGTAGAGCTCAGATGGAAGAAGGAAGCGATAGGCTGAGAAGCTGCGATAAAAGCGAGACAAGGTAGCAATGATAAGAAACCGAGCTTCATCCCCAATTTCATATAGGTGCTAACCGCAACCAGTTCCCCGGCTTTTGCCTTTATCTGAGCGACATTACAGGCTATTGCTTCCCTCAATGCTTGACCGATGAGGCAAGCAATATAGAAAATGGCGAATAGAGCACCGAGGATACCAAAGGTCTCTGGGCCCAGAATCCGTCCCATGGCAATCAGATACAGGTAGGCGAAAGCATAACCGGTTACCGTAGTAACGAGTAAAAATATTGTCGGGGAAGCAAGACTCTGTTTGAGAGAAGGCAAGGCTAACTTTACCATGAATTAGAAGTCCCCCTTTTCGTTAGTGAGAAGGTATGTATTGTTACTGACCTTTATCAGTTGCTTATTCTCAATCACATTCGGGGAATAGACGATGCTTATTCCCCGTTCTCTTAGCCACGTAGTATTACCAGTGTCGCTTTCGAGGAATTCCATAGCGGCGCGACCCTTGGCATGGAAGTTAGGGGCTACCTCGGCGGTGTAGACAAACTTTCCGGTTACGGCGGCAAAGGCCCAGGCTATTCCGGTATCGAGGACGCCGATATTATATTGCGCAGGTACATATTCCCTGACCCACATAAAATCATTGTAGATAGCATCATCAATTACATGATAATAAGGTTCTAAGAGTTGACCGCGCAGGTTCATTACAAAAGCCGAAGCTATCAGGATACCGATAGCTATATAGCTGGCAATAGCGGCCAGGATTTTTCTTTTTCTTAGAGCAATCCTGATTAACCCTCTTATCTCCATAAGTGTAACCCCTCCCAGCAATGACATCAACACAAAGACATAAAGCCACCCACGTTCATATACAATGTCGAGGCCGATATAGAAATAGGGGTATATCAGCTGAAAACCAAGCAGGCCGATTGCCGATAGCACCAGTGCCCAGTTTTCCCGGTTTCCTCGGTAAGCAAGGGTACCTGCTCCCAGAGCAGATAAGGCTACTGGTATGTAGCCGAATTTGGGGGTGGCATCCTGGATAGGGGGAATAGGTAGGTGGAGTTCAGGGCTCATTGCCTCGTTGACTACGAAGTCAACATAAGAAGGTGCCCAGAAGAGCATGAATATACAGATTGGAATCAGAAAGACTAATGCCAGAATCGACTGCTGACGCTGATTCCTGAGATTCTGCCCGGGGGCCAGGAAAAGGATAAAGTGTACCACTGCTATGACCGAAATTACGGCAAAGGTAGGAGGATGGAGGAATAACAAGGAGAAAAATATTAGAAGTAGAATTACGGGTCCCCTGATGTCAAACATCAGTCGGTGGAGAACAAAGAGTGTCAATGGAATGAAGGTAAGCCCAAGGGCTACCGGCACTAGAAATGCTGGTCCTAAAAATCTGGTGGTGGTAGGGATGAAGATAACCAGGAAGGCGGCTCCCAGTCCGAAACCTCGCTCTCTGCCAAAGGCGTAAACCATAAAAGCAAGCAGGGCTAGGATAATACCAGGGAAAAAGCGGAAGAGACTGAGCCAGGAGATGCCGGTTATTAGCTTGAGTTCACCGAGGAGGAGATGAAAGCCAACCTCGGTATCGGGGGAGACCGCCTTTCCTGAGTCGAAGGGGTTGGGATAGGTGATATGTCTTGTCTCTATCAAGCTCTGGGTCTGACCGTAGTGCATCCACTCATCGATATGAAGGGGGTATAGATATTGCCAGTGGGGAATACTGACAATGAAAAAGGCAAGCACCAGGATTACCCCGAGCAGTAGTCCTTCTATCAATCTAGTTTGGTGTTGTGACCAATGATTCATATCCAGCGTAAACAAGACTTCCTTTATGTCCTGACGTTGACCCAGAGATACCGTATTTCGCTGGGCTGCTCGTTTCCTTTGCGAAGCAGGAATTCTACTTTCTGGCTGTCGCCCGTTTTCTGCAGCGTGAATTTCACTACCCCCTGCCATTCCTCGTCTGGCTCTAGCGATATTGGGGGCATCTCATACAGCTTATTGTCGCCAGCCACGACTTCCAGTTGATAATTAATCGGTTCATGCTCGTGGTTCACAATGCCAACAATTACCCTGCCTTCCTCCTCTGGATGAAGCGTCTGGGGATAGTTTTCCGCTTTACCTTCAATACCCAGTATATAGAACTCGGTGAATGGCTGTGCCACTGGTGATTTGGTCATGATATAGCCAAAGGCACCAATACCTCCAAGAATAACACAGAGAAGAATAATTATTAGGCTATGGTATTGCTTGCCGGCAGTCCTCCAGCTATCGACCAGGCTATGCAAAAACAGGCGGAGGCTAACGCTGGACCTCTCCACCTGGTCAATTCTACCCCGTGCATACCAGGCAAAGCCCGAACCAAAAAGAACAAAAAGAGATACCGCTAAAAGGATAGGATAAAGCGCAATGCCGTAAGGGGTAAAGTTAAGTATAAGTCCGATGAAGACCGTTATTGTAATGGATAATCCCAGGCTTAAAGCGATTCTGGGAATGTAGCCAAGGTTGTCCTTTCTGGGGAAAAGTATAGCTGCGAGGACATAGCCAGGAAAGAAGAGGATAAAGGGAAATCCCAGGGTTATTCGTAGCCAGGGCACCGGCAAAGTAAGGACCGTTAATGCCAGTAACAGTGTCAGGATATCTATTAATAGTAAGTCTGGCTCGATGTGTCTTCTAAGCATTGGCCTAGTCCTAATTAGTTATCAACCTCACCCCCTTGCTCCCCCTCTCCTTCTCAAGGATAGGGGGAGAGATTTTAGAGAGGGGTTAGCGCCCCTCTTAAACGCCCTGATTTTGGTGAGTCTAAGAGAGGCGAAGCCTCTCTTTCTTTTTCTCCCCCTTCCCTTACTAAGGGAAGGGGTTAGGGGGATAGGTTGATAAGGCAATCATCCTCGCAGTATATCTGATGCTCATGGCGAAATCAAACCTGTTTTGTTTGGTTTTGGTTGCTAATGACTGACGTTAAAGGTAAGATGTCATTGCGAGTCCCGATGAAATCGGGGCGTGGCAATCTCTTCCCGCATTCCCCTAGATTGCTTCGTCGTCTTTCCGGAAAGGACTCCTCGCAATGACGGGTGTATTCATAACAAACTCAAGTAAATTTGAAAAATGAGCAGTGAATGTGTAGAATGGTTAGCTACGTAATAGGGCAAGATTTCAGGGAGGTTTCATATGAATAGGGGCAGCCTTATTAGGGAGTATATGGAACAGGTGCGCGCCACGCTGTTGGAGCTTCCTGTAGATAAAATTGAGCGCATGGTTGATATACTCCAGAAAGCCAGGGTAGTGGGGAAAAGGGTATATATCTTCGGTAACGGTGGTAGTGCTGCCACTGCTTCTCACTTTGCTTCTGACCTGAATAAAGGTGCCATCTGTCCCGGGCAGCCGAGGTTCAAAGCGATTGCCTTGACGGATAATGTTCCTCTCGTTTCCGCCTGGGCTAATGATTCGGCATACGAAGATATCTTCGTCCAGCAATTGGAAAACCATGTCGAGCCAGGAGACGTGGTTATTGGTATCAGTGGCAGTGGTAAGTCTATGAACGTAATCAATGCCCTGAAGCTGGCGAATTCAAAGAAGGCTACGACAGTGGCTCTCACTGGATTTGATGGGGGTAACATAAAAGATATTGCTCAATTTTGTTTAATCGTTCCCAATAATTCTATGGAGCAGGTGGAGGATATTCATCTTCTTCTGGAGCATGTCATCACTACCTGTCTTCGGTCGATAGGCTAGTTACATTTGTTTATTCACCTTACCCCTTTGTCCCCCTCTCCTACTAGGAGAGGGGCGATAGCCCCTCTTAGACGCCCTGCACTTAACTCTCCTTTTTGGTAGTAGGGGCAGGGGGATGGGTGTCAGCAAGATACAAACCGTCAGTGATAAACGGCTTTTTAGGCGTTGACAGGTGGTGGATTAGATATAGTATGATACAGCTACCAGCGCAAAAGAGGTAGCTAATCGGGTGTTCTACGGGAGTATGTATGAACGAATCAAATCGACCTAAGATAATCATAGGGATGCCAGCTTATAATGAAGAGAAATACATTGGTAGTGTAATCTTGCAAGCAAAGCAGTTTGGGGATGAGGTTATTGTCGTCGATGATGGGAGTATTGACCGCACTGCTAAGGTTGCCCGGCTTGCCGGCGCCACTGTTATTCAACATGCCAAAAACGAAGGTTATGGCTCAGCCATCCAGGGAATACTGTCTGAGGCGAAGAAGCGTGGTTCTGATATTCTGGTAATACTTGATGCTGATTCCCAGCATAATCCCGATGAGATACCCTCGCTTATCAAGCCACTCTCTGAGGGTTTTGATATCGTTATCGGCTCCAGGAAGATACAAAGCGATGATATTCCGGCGTACCGCCATGCCGGACAGAAGGTCCTGTCATATCTAACCAATATCCTCTCAGAGAAAAAGCTGTCCGACACCGAGTCCGGTTTCAGGGCTTATTCCAGAAAAGCGATAAACACCTTAGAGCTGAAGGAAAAAGGAATGGCAATATCAGCAGAGACAGTATCGGCGGCTAGCGCAAAAGGACTCAAAGTCACCGAAGTCCCTATTTCCGCTATCTATACTAAGGACGGCTCGACCCTGAACCCCATAAAACATGGCCTTGGGGTCCTTAATCGGGTCATGGTGATGATTTCTGAGAGAAAGCCTCTCTTATTCTTCGGCTTGTTCGGGAGCATATTTATAGCGCTGGGGGTTGTTTTCGGCGTCATGGTAGCCAATACTGTTTTTGAGATGCAGGTGCTACAAACGGGCACTGCTTTAGTGTCGATGCTACTTATCACTATTGGCATGTTAAGCATCTTCACCGGGGTAATACTGGATGTACTGGTCAGGCGAATAGGTGGCTCATCGCGATAATAACCAGCAAGTCGAGACATCTTGGACTAAAGCATACCATCCCTAGTTATTGGGAGGCAATCAAAGGTATGCATAGACGATTAAAATTGTTAACTCTAGCTATCAGTGCGATTTTACCTTTGACTTGTACCTGCTCGTGCGCTCCACCAGCACCGAAAATAACCCTGGCTGATGCCCCCATACTGCTGGATTTATCACCGTTACTGCCAGCTAATTTTCAGCATCTTGGTGTTACCAGTGAAAATCTATCGAGTAGGTCCATGTTCTGGGGGACTGCGGAAATCAGTGCCATTGAGCTATTCCGTTCATTCGACCCTTACCAGATGATTTATGCCGCTCTTATAATCACTGACAGCGGCGTAGAAAGACTCGTCGCGAATGCCGACTTGAAAGACGCGCAAAGGATGGAAGTCCTGATTATGGATGCGCTAAAGGGTGTAGCTGCCAGTGCCGGTTATGGACTGCATGAATCAGAAATAGAAATAACCATTACCTATCCCAATATAGCGGATTTTGCCGTGTTGAGAGAAGGGCGTTTTAGTGCGTCTGGCTTAACGAGCGGCCTTGATGTTCTGGGTTTTAGTAGTAACGGTGTTTACGTATATCTTTACTCGCCTAATATACCTTCAAATAAGCAACCACTAGTCCCACTCGCTAAAGAAATAGCCCAACGAATTAGCACGTTTTCGCATTGAGCCAAAGAACCTCAAAGTTCCCGATGAAATCGGGACGTGGCAATCTCAATATTGGCAAGACTGAGTGTATTTTGCGGAGTCTGTCCTGAGCGCTATGAGATTCTTCACTACGCTCAGAATGACACGAAAAGGGCTTACAATGATGGATGCGACAACCAAATATAAATAGAATCTATAAAGTGCGCTTATTTTAGCCGCTTCTGGTAGGTCAGTTTGTCATCCCCGGGTTCGTAAAAATCGGGAAGCTGGCAGACCAGTTGGTAGCCTTGTGACTGGTGAAAGCGCCTCGTTTTCTCATAATTTGGCTTAGAGGAAGTCTCGATAAGGCTTAATCTTCCCTGAGCCTTCTTGATTTTGTCTTCAGCACAGGCTAGAAGGGTGCTGCCTATACCTTGACCTTGCTCCTGGTGAGAGACTGCTATCCAGTATATGTCCCACGTACCTTCAGTCAAAGGTGTCGGACCATAGCAAATATAACCCACGACCGATGAGCCGACCTCTGCCACAAGCAAGTAATAACCTGATTCGGTCTGATTCTCCAGATAGCTATCGATTAGCTCCTCAGCAACAAGCACCTCGGCGGGCTTGAACTCCGGTGTATTAACCAATATTTGCGTTATGGCGGATTTATCGCCGTGAGTCATCGGTCTGACCTTCGGTCTCATGCTTGCGTTCTCTCAAGAGCCAGCAGTGTAATCTTTTCGATGAACTGATTATAAGTCATGCCGGCGGTCTGTGCCTGGCGTGCTGCCCCATATTCAGGAGAAATATCGGGGTTGGGGTTGACCTCCAGGACAAAGGGACACCCTTCGCTGTCCAGCCTGAAATCAACCCTGGCATAACCTGAACAGCCCAGCAATTTAAAAGCACGCAGAGCAGCATCTGCAATGCGTTGTCTCGTCTCGTCCTCTAACTCTGCTGGGCAAATGGGTTGAGAACACTGGAAATACAGGCTCTGTGGCTCCCATTTGGCGTGGAAGGTAAGAATCCTGGGCCTCCCCGGTGGCAGGGAATACACTAACTCGGCAATGGGTAGGGATACGGGTTCATTATTACCCAGAACAGTAGCATTTAATTCACGGCCATCAATGAACTCCTCGACCAGTGCTCTTCCCCCGAAGAGCTCGCTCACTCTGGTCACTTGTCTTTCCAGTGAGGCTGAATCATAGACCACGCTTTCCTCTGATATGCCGTGGCTGGCATCCTCAGCACACGGTTTGACGATACAGGGGTATTTCAGGTGAAACTGGGACAGAGTATCGGTATTTAATAGCTGGTAATCAGGTGTAGCAACCCCCGCTGCTTTAAGAATCGCCTTAGTCTTTCCTTTATCCAGAGCTAGTGCCAGGGCAGCCCCTGGACAGCCGGTGTAGGTTAGCCTCAGCTCTGCCAGGATGTTAGCCACAACAGCCTCGGTTTCCGGATGGCCGTCAAAGCCCTCGAAGAGATTGAACACAATATCGGTGTTTAGGTTTTTGAGTATATCCCTGACTCGTTCAAGTGGGGGAGAGAGGGGGACTCGTTCTAATAGGTGCCCTAGCTCAGTTAAGGCCCGGTTTACCGCCTCGACCTCATCAAGAACACCGAGCTCGGCTTTGTGCTCTCCCATTTCCTGATAGCGGTCAGGGCTTGGCTCGTTATAGATAACGGCTACCTTCGGTCGCAATTTGGATACCTCTTCATAGCAGCGCTAAGTATAGCTGAAATCAGGTTAGGATAAGTCCAGCCCATTTTCTTAGCCATAATGACAAAGTCGCCACTCTTGGGATTTAGTCCCGGTAAGGGGTTTATTTCCATAAAATACGGAGTCCCATCACGGCTGAGTCTGAAGTCGAGCCGGGTTAAATCCCGGCAGCCCAGCACCTCAAAGGCTTTCAGACTGGAATCAGTGATTTTCTGAAGAATGCCCGTCTCAAGTTGGGCGGGACACTCGTAGTCTACCAAGTTCTCCCAATCACGCTTTACTTCAAGGGAATAAACAAAATATTCCGTCTTTTTCTTGGGCACAACACGCATTATGCCCAGAGCCGAAGGTGGGGAATTACCTACTACCCCTACGGTGATTTCATCCCCGACGATGAATTCCTCGACCATCACCGGTTGCCGGTAGAGTTCCAGTAAATCCCGCACTGCTTTAGCTATTTGCGTTGCGCTGTCAATCTTGGAACCAGAGCGGATACCCTTACTTGAACCTTCGTACGCTGGTTTCAGAAAGGCAGGAAAGGGGAAATCGTTCCAGTCTATCTCCTTTAGCTGCTGGCTGTGGGTGATTACCTGCCACCGTGGGGTGCAGACACCCGCCATTACCACCAGTTTCTTGGTCAGGGGCTTGTCCAGACAGATGGCGAGACACTGAGGGTCGGAGCCTGAATAGGGAATATCCAGCATCTCCAGCACAGCAGGCACCTGGGCTTCTCTACTTCGGCAGTTGCCCAGGCCCTCGGCGATATTAAAGACTATACCAACATCCTCACGGAGAACACTACGGAGAAATTCTCTGCCGCCGCCGAGCCTGATGGCTGTGTGACCTTTGGCTTCGACGGCGGCAGCAATACCTTCTACTGTTTCGGGAGAGTCATATTCTTCTAGCGCATCTTCGGGGTGGTCCTGTCCAAGGCGCACTGCCTCTTTAAGGTCATACGACAACCCTACTTTCATCTTCAGCTCCTACAGGCAAGACCAGTTGTATTTTTTCGCCTGGCCAGCGGGGACGATAACTTACCCTTCTACCACTTTGGTGACCATTCCCAGGAGTATTTGAGACCCTCGGGTTTCGGTAGTTGAAGATGTGTCCCTGGTAGTTCCTTAGGGTAAGCTCATCCTCCGTTTGTGAAAGCACATAGTTCGGCTGAAGCGGCACCTTCCCCCCACCACCAGGCAAATCAATCACGAAGGTGGGGATAGCTAGGCCGGAGGTGTGCCCTCGCATCCGTTCCATTATTTTTATTCCTGTGCCCACTGGGGTGTGGAAGTGCTCCGTTCCCTGTACATCGTCGCACTGGAAAAGATAGTAAGGGCGCACCTTGATTCTGAGTAGTGCTTGGCAGAGCCTGAGCTGCGTTTCTGGCGTATCGTTTACTCCCCGCAGCAAAACAGTCTGGTTGTTAACTGGAACTCCGCTACGCAGCAACTTATCACAGGCAAGCGCTGATTCTGGTGTTATCTCCCTGGGATGATTAAAGTGGGTATTAACCCATATCGGCCCGTACTTCGATAGCATGGCACAAAGCTCATCATCTATACGCTGGGGCAATACTACAGGAAATCTGGTGCCGATACGGATAATCTCCACATGCTCTATTTGCCTTAATTTAGAGATAACCTCTTCGAGGCGGCGCGTAGAGAGCGTAAGCGGGTCACCGCCAGAGAGGATAACATCCCTGACACCCTTATTACTGCGGATATAATCAAGCATTGCCTCAATCTCAGCCGGAGTGCGCACCCAGCCACCATGTCTCCACTCCCTTTTTCGTGTGCAGTGGCGGCAGAGCATAGCGCATAAGTCGGTTAGCACCATCAATACGCGGTCTGGATAACGGTGCACCAGTCCGGGGACAACGGAATCTCTCTTCTCTTCCAGAGGGTCCTCTGTACCAAAACCGGACAGGGCTACCTCTTGAAAACAAGGCACTGCCTGTTTCCTGATGGGGTCATCGGGATTGTCTGCATCAATAAGCGAGAGGTAATAAGGAGTTATTGAAAGCGGATACTTCAGGGTTACCAGTTTGAATTGTGCCTGCTCTCTGGCAGATAGTGGAATTAACCTTGCTAGTTCATCAACTGTGGTGATTCGGTTTCGGAAATGCCATTTCCAGTCATTCCAGCGTTCTTCCGGGACAAGTCCGAACAACCGACTCTTGTTTGAAGGGCGTGTTTTACTAGGGGGAGGGTCGTCTTCCTCAACACGGTTTCTGGTGGCTGAGGTACTGGGAGGCTCATCCTCCATCTTGGTTAATGCCTGGGTCTTTGTGATTGTTGCTTCTTTTGTCACTTTATCTCTCCTTTTATTAGGATATAATTTACCATGAATCCTTTATATTTTGCTTATACCACTTACCCACCCTAATGTCAAGGGTTTTTAGCTTTAATTTACAAATTTTTTTCAAACAAGCCTAAACAGGCAACCTGCTATTTTATTTCCTGCTTCTCAGCCATGCAATCCTGTTGCTTACGCTTTTCGCTGCCTCAGCTACATTGGCACTCTTTTGTAAATCAATCGATAGCTTTTCATCCCCGATGACGTCTCTGACCCAGTTGCTGAAGTCACTCTTGGTCTCGTTGGAGTGATAGCGAAAGGTCTCCTCACCCATCTCCTTCAACGCCGCCTCCAACTCTGACAAATTCTTTAATACCCGCCCATCAAAGCACCAGAATCGCTTGTCCTCGGGAACGTCCCCTAATATTCTTCGGGCAACTATTTTAGTGATTCTAACCATTTCGTCTCACCTCCTGCTGTGTTTTATTGGAAATAATCTTTGCCTATTGTTTATTATATCATAATAATAACCATCTGGGGGTAAGATGAAAGACAGGTGTGATATGCCTCGTCCCTAATTCAGCTTTTGGTCATATCGAAGATGAAGGCATGGAAGGAGCTAAGAGCAATGTACAGCCCTTGGCTGCTCGATTCTTTCGGGTCTTGAGTGTAGGTTGTATCTGTTAGTTCGTCTCGGAACACAACGCTGTCTGTGTTTTCCAGTGGTGGCGTCAGCTTCAGACGGCCCTCTGCTTGGTTCAGTGAGTAGTTTACCACTACTATCTTAAACTGCTCTGCATAATGCCAGCGCCAGGCTAACAGATTATGGTAACTTTCATTGCCCTTGCTGGCCTGGCTTACTTCCATCAGTGCCCATTCGCCATCATGGAAAGCCGGCGCATTGCAGACTGCCAGCAGCCGGTCATAGAAGCTCATAATCTCAGGGTCGGGAGGCTCTTCTGACTCACGCACTAGCTGGACTGGCAGATGGATACGGCGGCCTTCGAACTGACCGTCATGGAAGAAGCGAAGACCCGGGAAAGTGGCTAAGACAACGGCGGCTGCCAGTGAGCGCTCGCGGCCAAAGGCGACTACGGCACGAGGCTCATCATGGTTCTCAATAAAACGCGCCGAATGTTGCTGATAGGAACCATCCGTCAGGCGGCTCACGATATAGCTCCTGATGTCGCCAGGATTAGAGCATCGTAGCAGGTCATATCGGCCCTTGTCGTAGGTGAAATCGAAACCAAGCTGTTGCAACTTTTGCTCGAGTCCCCAGTAAACCTCAGCCAGGAAGAGAAAGTCGAGCCGTTGTTGTTTCACTCGTCCGATGGCTTCTGTCCAGAACTCTGTCTGCGGGCGAGGGTAATCTTTCACTATTCCTCCCCATACCCGCTCAAATACTTCATTGAGTGCCAGCATCGCCATGTCACAACGCACCCCATCGGCTACTTCGGCGATTTGCAGTAGTTCGGCAATCAAAGCCTGCCGCAGGTCGGTCGAGTAGAAGTTCACCTGGGCAGTATCGGTCCACGGCGGGAAATATGGGTCCTTCCCGTGGGCAAGATACTTACTCCCATTTATCGAGAAGAACCAGTCGGGGTGGGCATGAACATCCGCTTCATTTCCCTGGACGAACCGCTCGGGGTGAGAAAGTATCCACGGATGGTCACAAGCGAGGTGATTGGGCACAAAGTCCAGCATGAGGCTGAGACCCTGCCGGTTGAGTATGGACTTTAGCTGGGCAAGTTCTTCTTGCTCGCCTAGCACGGGGTCAAGATTGTAGTCATAAATAGCATAAGGGGAGCCGGCAACATCCTTTTCGGTCCAGCCGGGTAGAGCCTGGTCGTACTGCTGGCGGAGAGCCGAATTGAGCAGTGCTTGCTCCCGCGCTCCTGGGCTGCGTTGCCACACTCCCATAAGCCAGAGTATGTCGAAACCTCGTTGCTTGAGGAGTTGCCATTCCTCCTCTGGAACTGTGGCTAGGGTTATTGTTCGGCGGTACTTTTCAGAGAGCCGCCGGATAAATAGGCAAGCGTTAACCTCGTAAAGATGTGGGTGACGACGCATATGAGGCTCCGTCCTTGAAAGTCGTATCATTGTAGCAGAAACAAAGGGGCACCAGCAAACGAGACGCGCCCTTTAGGATTTTGATATTAGGATTTAGGGTTTAGGAATTTCTCTCTGGAGGGAAGAAGATAAGAATATAGAATTACTTCATTGGCTGTTGTATACTGAAGATAAGGAGACTAAAGTATGGAGCAGACGTTTGAAGCTACCATTGAAAAGCGTGAAAAATGGTATATTGGCTGGGTGGACGCCATTCCCGGAGCTTTCAGCCAGGGAAAGACGATTAAAGAGGTAGAGGAAAACCTTAAGGAGGCGGTGCGACTTATATTGGAAAGCCAGCGGGAACTAAGAGACAAAGGGGTGAGGGGGGAAATTCTGAAGAGAAAAATCCAGGTTCAAGTCTAGCTCTA
>JAZDPB010000123.1:0-10301 GCA_043797985.1 Chloroflexota bacterium | reverse complement strand
GCAATCTCAATGAACTGAAAGGGATAGGGTTACATAAAACTAAGGGGGTGAGGTTAAATGGTAATTGATAAATATGCTTCAAAACGATTTGACATTCAGCAGGAAGATGCCATCGATGTGACAGTGCTCGAAAGTATTCCCTTCGACTATCCCAACTCGGGAACCGAGGTAGTGTATGATACCGAAGAGTTTACGGCGGTTTGTCCCTGGACGGGCTTACCCGATTTCGCCCATCTGGTGATACACTATGTCCCACACTCCTCCCTTGTTGAGCTTAAATCACTGAAATACTACCTGACCTCCTATCGAAATGTGGGCATACTGCAGGAGCACGCCATAAATCGCATCCTTCAGGACTTGGTACAGCTTTTGCAGCCCGTCTCCATGGTCGTCGAGGCGGAATACAAAGAAAGGGGCGGGATTAAGACGAAGGCAACGGCAAGATGGGAGAGGAAGGAATAAAAAAACTACTGCCAGTAAGGACACAGATGCTATAATATATAATAACTATATAGGAAAGACATCGGAGGTGATGATATGGATGAGAAAGACAGCCTGGCATTCAATAGTAGACCATCTCTACGAAATCCCTACATTGTGTGTGGCATAACCGGCTGGGTCAATGGTGGCGATGTATCAGTGGGCGGCACCAAATACCTCATCAGGCAATTCGGAGGAGTAAAATTCGCCGAAATGCTAACCTCACGTTACCACATCTACCAGATACCAGGTATAGAAAGTCTTCGTCCCATCTTCAGGATGCAAGATGGGCTAATAGTGGAATCTCACCTCCCGGAGAACGAGTTTTATTATGCACTGAATCCTGCCTCAGACCGAGACCTTATTCTTTTTCTGGGCACTGAGCCGAGCCTTAATTGGGAGGAATACGCCGATACTGTAGTCGGTTTAGCCTGTGATTTCGGAGCTTCCCGACTGTACACCTTCGGAGGTGTCCTGGACAGGACACCCTATACTCTCGAACCCAGGATGTCGTGCGTCTGCACTGACACCAAAGTCAAGGATGAAATGGAGAAATACAACGTCACTTTCTCCAGTCGAGAAGGCACAGCCACCTTCAATACGATGCTCCTATATACCTGTAAAAAAAGAGGCATGGAAGGGATAAATCTTACTGCTAGAGTACCCTACTATCCAGAATTCAACGTTGCTATCGGTTACAGCCCGAAATCGATAAAAGCGGTCCTTGTCAGGCTCAACCATCTCCTGCATCTCGACATGAACTTCGGTGAGCTTAACAGTGCGATAAGGGAACTGGAAGGGAAGCTTGATTTCATCAGGCAGCAAAACCAGCAGTTCAATACCTATATCGAAGAACTGGAGAAAGATTACGTTGAAATGCCATATCACGAACCACTCGACATTTCACCAAACGAAGCGATAAAGCTAGCCGAAGAGTTTTTGAAGGAGAGCAAAGACCAGCAGAAGGGGCAATAAGACTCCCCAGACTGCTAACTTTGTTATCTGGCATCGTTGCGTTCGACCTCGTTCAAAGGTAGTTAAGAGGTCATAATCGGTCGGATATAACTGCTATCGTAATATCACCATTACCGGCATTGGTCTTATAAACCGTCGCATAATTAATCCAAAGACAAGGAAACAAAAATACACGGCCGCAGGAGGAACTATTCATGGAATACCGAAGACTTGGCAAATCAGGGCTTAAGGTTTCAGCTATTGGCCTCGGCACCAACGCCCTTGGTTCCAGGGCTGACGAACAAACCTCTATTAGCATAGTCAGTCAGGCTCTGGATTTAGGCATCAATTTCATCGATACTGCTGAGATGTATACTCAAGGGCGTTCTGAGGAATTTGTGGGCAAGGCAGTAAAGGGGAAACGCTCCCAGGCTATCATCGCTACCAAATTTGGTCACATAGCAAGTATTGGACTGAAGGAACGAGGAGGTTCACGCAGTTACATCATCAAGGCGATAGAAAACAGCTTGCGGAGGCTCAGCACTGATTACATCGACCTTTACTACTTCCACTACCCCGATACGGAGACACCAATCGAGGAAACACTGCGTGCGCTGGACGACCTGGTTCACGCCGGCAAGGTGCGTTACATAGCCTGCTCCAACTTTGCCGCATGGCAACTCTGCGAGGCAAAGTGGACGTCCAGATTTCACAACCTGGAGTCTTTTATCGCCATACAATCGAGGTACAACATGCTCGACCGCAGCATCGAGCAGGAGATAGTCCCCTGTTGCCAGGCATACGGCATCGGCGTTGTCCCGTGGGGACCGTTGGCAAGCGGATTCCTTACCGGCAAATACGACCCCAGCCCGGAAATTCCAGCACGATTTTCCCCTTCGGGCGGTATTTATCGCGACGTCTTCACCAAAGCGAACTTTGAAAAGTTAGCTAAACTGAAGGTGTTTGCTAAAGAGCGTAGCCACAGCGTGGGGGAACTGGCGGTAGCCTGGCTGCTCTCTCATCCCTGGCTGGGTTCGGTTATCACCGGAGCCACCAGGCCTGAGCAAGTGTCCGAAAATGCAGCTGCCGGGGATTGGAAGCTGACTGCGGAGGATGTAGCCCAGCTCGACAAGATACTCTAAAGTCAATCCCAAAAGGGAGAACGGATGGAAGCGAAGATAACATATTTTGAAACACCTGGTAAAGAGAATACCGATGCAGTAATGGAGATAGTGAAGGCGCGGGCCCAGGAACTGGGCATAAAAACAGTAGTTATCGCATCATACCGTGGCTATACGGCCGATAAGGCGGTAAGAGCACTAGATGGTCTCAGAATAATTATTGTTGGGGGTTTTCTGGAACCGACCACGCGAAACCTCCAGGAGACCTTCACTCAAGGCGACGAGAGGCTTATTAGAAGCAAAGCTACCTTATTGATTGCCACACATCTCTTTTCAGGAGTAAGCCGGGCAGTGCGTAAAAAGTTCGACTCTTCAAGCCCGGGGGAAATTATTGCCCAGGCACTCCGGATGGTTGGCGTTGGTCTAAAAGTAGCCATAGAGTGTACTGTCATGGCGGCCGATGCCGGGCTGGTTAGTACCGATGAAGATATTATCGCCATAGCCGGGACCAGAGGTGGTGCGGATACCGCTATTGTCGTTCGCCCTGTCAATTCCCAGGACCTCTTTGAGCTTAAGGTAAAAGAAATATTGTGCAAGCCAAACGATTGGTAAAGTAATAGAGCTTCGCCAACCATGCTGCAAATCCCTATTTGCTAGAATGTAGCCAAGTAATTCCCGGTTTTGTTAGAACTTATTTCCTTCTGGTCACACCTTCCCTGTCTATCGTCCTTGCCTTACTTGGTATTCGGCGAAATATTACAGGAATAGAGAAAATCACATCGTCCTTGTGAAACGCACAATTTTAGGGTAGAATCAAGCCAAAGATGCTAATGTTGGACGCACAACACCCTACTTTTAGAGGCTGGGCATGTTAACACCAAGAGAAGTCGAAGAAGTTAAGAAAATCGAGGGGAAGGCAAGAACAGTCACCTTACGAACCGATGCAGCCTTCGTTACTCGGTGGAAAGGACAAGGGGAATTACAAAAAATTGAGGACAGACTGCGGGGCTTTGGTTATCCTATAAGTTACGAGAAAACGAAGGCGCTGGAGTGGTGCCCTATGAGGCTACGTGTGCTATCGTTACTTGTAATTAAGGATATGTTCAACTGGGGTGATGACGAGGTAAGAGCTATGGGATACGCAGCCCCAATGTATTCCTTTGTTGCCAGGTTATTTATGAAAGCAATCGGTTCGCCAAAACTGGCGATTAGCCGGGCTCCTGTATACTGGGCAAGTCATTATGATGTTGGTAAGGTAGAAGTAAAATATCCCGATGAAGGGAAAGGCGTTAGCTTATTTGTTAAGGATTTCAAAGTACACCCTGTGCTGTGCAAGCATGTAGAAGGCTACCTTGAGCGAGTAATTCAATTCGTTCTCCCGTCCCAAAAGGTAACAGTATCAGAAACGAGGTGCATATTTAGAGGTGATACCTATCACCAGTACGATGCACTCTGGTGAGTATGAAATGGAACAGGAACAAGAAGACATCCTGATTTCGAAACGAGAACTCTTTGAACTTGAAGACTACATTCGTCAAATGTGGCAATTCCTACCGATACCCATTGCCTTCATCAGCCCATTAGGCATTATCTTGGAAGTTGATGAGCATCTGGAGACACTATTAGGTTACCCTAGAGAGGAACTAGTAGGGAGAAGCTTACTCGACTATTGCTCAGAAAAAGAGAAATTCGCGCAAATTCAAGAACGGACACTCAACGGCAACCCAGTTAAAAATAACGAAGAATGTTCATTTATGAATGCCCAAGGGCAGAAAATATCGGTAGGTATCTCTACCCTGGCTAGAATAGATGAAGAATTGGGGGAACCCGTTGGCTATTTTATCGCTTTATGGAATATAACCGAGCGAAAGCAGACAGGAGAAAGGCTGCAGAAATCTTACGATGACGAGAAAGGACTCCGACAGGAACTAGAAGCACAAATAGACAAGAGAATCGAGCTTACCAGAACATTAGTGCATGAGCTAAAGACTCCCCTTACTCCGATGATAGCTGCCAGCGAGCTACTAATGGAAGAAGTCCCTGACGGGCCTTTATTCCGGCTAGCCAGGTCAATCAACAAAGGGGCCGAGCTTCTTGCTAAAAGAATCGATACGCTAATAGATGCGGCAAAAGGTGAACTAGGCATATTGGAACTTGTTCGTACTGAAACTGATTTATTAGACCTGCTACACAGGATAGCTGAAGACGCGACTCCGCTGGCTTACAGTCACAACCAGGTGTTGAATGCGGAACTACCAGTCTCATTACCAACGGTGTCAGCAGACGGAGAGCGCTTGCGCCAGGTTGTAGTTAACCTCTTGGATAATGGCTTCAAGTTTACTCCTGAGGGTGGAAGAATCACTTTAAGAGCTGAGAAAAAAGGCGACGCTATAATTATCGAAGTCGAGGATACGGGTCCCGGCATACCTGTTGACCAACAACAGCACCTGTTCGAGGCACATTACCATGTTAAAAGTGAGAATAAGCGCGGTAGTGGACTGGGATTGGGACTTGCTCTATCCAAGATGTTAGTAGAGCTTCACGGAGGGAAGATTTGGGTAGAAAGTAAAGAAGGCAAGGGCAGTAAATTCGTGTTCTCGGTGCCTTTGCGCAGCAATACCAGTCGAAGCCCTAAACACTAATTAGTAACTTCCTGACGACTGTTGAACACAAAATGGCGGGCCACAGTGTATAACACTAAGTCAGATTTCGGGTCTCCCGGTATGACCTTTGTCTAGTCTGCAAGAGTGTCTCTTGGCACATCCCATATATTGCCTCTAAGTTTGACCTGCTTTGCCAATCCTGGTAATTATGAGTGTAGTTATTATTCAGATAATCTCTTTCGATTTCTTTTAATAAGCGTGCAGACCGGTAAAGATGTAATTGCCAAAAAAGGTCAATAGGATGGCTCCGAAACCTGCGATTAATAAGATGGCTGTCTTAACCCCTCTCCAGCCACGCATTAAACGAGCGTGCATGTAAGTTGCGTAAAGTAGCCAGGTGACCAGGCTGGCGGTTTCCTTCGGGTCCCAGCCCCAGTATCTACCCCAGGCAATATCAGCCCAAAGGGCACCAAGTACAATCGTCAGGGTCAGGAAAGGAAAGCCAATGATTACTGCTTGATAACTCATGGTATCCAGCACTTCTTTATCAGGCAACCAGATTGAATTACGACGGTTCTGGACGAGAAAGAGTATGGCGGCACCAAAACCGATGGTAAAAATACCATAAGCGGCTACCGCTGTAGCAACGTGCACTGACAGTAGCAAGCTTTGTTGCAAGGCAGGCATCAGCGGCTCGGGTTTGGCGTGTTGTACTGTGGCAAAGATGAGCAGCAAGAGGGCTACAATCAGTCCCATATTTTTGACTGCTGCTGTCTTGTGTCGCCACTCGAAAAAGATACCCATAACGACAATACCCCAGGCGAAAGCGATGGCGAATTCGTACATATTCGAAAAGGGGCCATGACCGGTTTGAATCGCCCTGAAGACTATAGTAAGCGTAATGAATACTAAGGTTAACACGGTTAAAAGCCATACTATGAGACTCATAGTATTCCGCGATTCTCCTGCCTTACCCTGCCTGCTCAGTCTTCTCTCAGCTGCCGTCATAGGATTACGACGGCTACTAACGAAAGCGAAAATCGCAAACACGAGAGTCAATATAACGGTAACCAGTGAGGCTATTAAAGAGATGCTCTCTAAATTAAACATTCCTATTTCCTCCTATTTCCTTTTCCTCTGTCTTTTGTTGGTAATTCCTTTCCGATTTGCTCAACCAGAGCGTTTAACTCTGGGGTAACGGAGCTACGTGGAGCGAGCATTCGGAGAAGCAGACGACTCCTTCCCTGACCCATCGGCTGAGACAAAACCCAGATTTGGCGGTAAGGGAAGTATAAGACGGCACAGATGCCAATGATAAATAGTATTGAAGCAATCCAGATGAGGATATTCGTCGGGTCACGGCTTACTTGAAATCCGGAGAACTTAGTCTTCTCAAGGAAAGTAAATTCCAAACCGCCAACCACACGGGGAATACCTAACTCAACCAGTTTAAGGTCGATTTGCTCGTCGCCTTTTCTTACATCAACCGCTAATTGCCCGGCTGGTATCATCGTGTCATCAGTATTAGCGGCGGAGATTAAGCGAATCGAGAGACCTGCCTCCGACAAGTCAAAGAAGCCTTCGTAATATTGATAGCCTTGAATATCAAAGGAACTGTCCAGCGGCACATTACCATTGAAAATATCCTGTCCATTTTCATTACGAACCAGCATTTTCATTACCGGTCCGAAGTATACTTGGTAAAAACGGACTCCTTTATATACCAGTGGATGATTAACCCGTATAAGGGCTTGTTTGACTTCCTGACCGTTCTCGTAAAGGACTACCTGGCTGCGGTAATCTTTGGGCATTTCATTGTCATAGTATTCATCTACAAAGGAGGTCAGATGAAGTGACAAGTCTGTATTATAGCCAACTTCACGAGTCTCCCCTGTGGAAACAGCAAAATTGGAATCGGAGAAGCCCAAAAACCTGCCGGTGATGAAGGCTAAGACAAATAGAATTAAGCTCAGGTGGCTGAAATATGTGCCCAATCGGTAATAGCGGTTCTTGTCTGCGGCAATATAAACATGGTTTTCGTCACTTTCGGTGCGTGTCCGGTAACCCCGGGTTCTTAATACTTTTTCTGATATCCCTGCTGCTTCAACAACTGGCACCGACGCGGTAGAGAGTGCAGCAATGGTATTACCGGCAGTATAAAAGCCTTCTTTCTGTTTTACCGCACCCCCGTGTAAGCTCAAAAGTATGCCACTCCAGCGATTGATACTGCAAATAAAAATATTAAGCATTAGCAGTGTACCAGCAATAAGAAACCAGGGGGACCGAAAAACATCGAACAGACCCAAGACAGATAAGAACGGTGCCCAAATCCCTACCTTGCTTCTGGCCGCTGTGTCTACCCAGGAGGCATAAAGCTGCGGGTCTCTCGCCATTTCCGATGGCACCTGAATAAACAAGGCTCCAAGTAAGCTTAGGCCCGTGATAACAAGCATCAGGATAACTGCCAGACGCGTTGAACTAAAAAAACGCCATAACCTATCCACGATAGATTTAGATGTATCTGGTTTCTGTTGCTTCTTATCTTCCTGGTCTACCACTATTTATCTCCCCTATATTAAAAAGTCTTACTATAAATCATAACTTATTTAGGTCAGGGAATCATCTTTTGGAAAACACCACTTGAACTATATATATACTTTACCCCCTACAACGGAGATTAATAACTCTATCAACAAGAAACTTCTTCCACGCCTCCAACTCCCCAACACTCAATTATGATGTATGGCTGGCTTATTTTTAGCCCGGTTATTGCGCTGTCTTATGACATGTTGTACAGTCGGCGTTAGTTTTCCCAGCGTGGTTTGCTGGAATAGCTTTTGCCTCGCCGACACCGGTTTCATGGCACATAAGACAGTTATCACGCCCCTCCAAAGTATGGGGTATTACCGTTGGCTGTCCTGCCGTTGTCGTTGCCGGCTCCGTGGTAGTAGTGGTCGTTGTTGAGGGCGTTGGCTCTGTTGTTGGTGCTGTAGTTGTCGCTCCACCACTACATGCCGCAAGCAGTGGCACTATGATTAGTAGTATTACAATAAGCAATCCCTGTATAGATTTAGTCCTCATCTGGCTAATCTCTCCTCCTTAGTGTATTTTAACCATCAAATGGGAGGCTAAGGAAACCTAGCCTCCCATTTAGAATTACCGCTTCTTGTTTAGCGAAAGACTTTTAGTATCTGTCTGTTCACTAGCCCTTATTTCAATGCGGCTATAGCCGATTTTAGTAGGGCTTTGGTATAGGCCGGATTATGGACTCCGGAACTATTATCTGACCATATAAACCTGTAGTTCCACAGAGCCCCGCCCAACTGTTCAGAGTACACTTTCGCCACTGGGCTTCCATTTTTAAGCATTCCTTTAGCCTCCAGAAGTTTGCCTAGCTCGTCTAACGAAGCTTTGACCTCCGTCTGGACTTTGTTATTGTCGAAGGTCGTAAGTCCCTTATGGCATGGTGTACATGATGCTATGTTCGGCTTCATCTCATGTCTACCATTAACCATGTGGCACTGGACGCAGCTGTCTTTTACCGTTGTATAATGGGGGCTGACACTTGTCGGGCCGTAGCCTCCGGTTCCAAGTAGCATTGAGGACTGGGGACCATAGTGCGGGCCATAACGGGTGGAAGTAACATTATTACTTCCGCTACCTACCGCCGGTGGTGCTGTCCTAGTCTGGTGGCAAGTAACACAGAGATTACCCTCGCCCTTGTCAAAGACCTCTTTAGTGATATATAAGGTTACCGGGGCAGTACTCCTCAGGGCAAAATCAGCCTTGGTGTAAGTGGTGTGGATTTGATGACACGTCCAGCAATTTATTGATGTTGGATTGGTCTCATTTTCCGTAACAATGTTAGGCGCGATATTCGCCGCAAGACGTTTTACATAACCCTCGCTGGAGTGGCATCCACCACATGTATTTCTGACGCCCTCTGTACTTGCTGTTTCATAATTGCTGTGTAAACTCTCTTCCCACTGCAGGGTTTTAGCCAGAACCAATGTGGTATCGTTGTGGCAGTCAGAGCATTTTGCAGTTGCAGCTGGCCCTACTGGTCCGGCTGGACCCTGGCAGGCTATCGCAGAAGTTACCAGAATTAGCGCCAATGATAGTATTACCCCCAATAATATTATCTTTTTCTTCTTCAAGCCTCCTCCTTATAATTTTAATAAGTGCTATAAGCCGGAATATTAGTACCGCCTATTTCTAACGTCACAGCTATTTTTAGCTTCCATATTAACATAGGCCTATTTTTAATTTCAACGCATTTTATTAACTGGATATACGGATAATATACCCTGTTTTTTAACAAAAAATACCTTACAAATATATTTTTTAAGTGTTCTTCTACCGAGTAGGCTAGAGATGGGACTCATGCATATATCAATTGACTTCGGATGATTGCATGATTGCAGTTAAAGCTTAAAAGGAAAAAGAGGGTTAGCTATGCTCCTAGGAAATACAAAAACGCGTGGATACTTTTGAAAACTCTGATACACGGCTACAGGTTTAGGCTGACTTGTTAGCTAATTGCTGTGAACGAGCCAATATGGGTACTCCATCTCCAGTTTTCCTGCTACGCCTTGACAATCGCCTGAACTACCCTATGCCCAAAGGTGACTACTTGTCGTTTCACAAAATAACTAACGAGCAAGATGATACCGAAGAGCCCTGCAAAGGGGAATGCAATAATATACCCCAATCCCTGAAGTGGTCCTATAAGACCGGCCGAACGCATTTTATCAGTCTTCATTTCACCACCTCCTTAACACCCCTTACAGTTTTTAGTATACCAGAATAGGTATTTCTCGTCAATAATATAGGGTATTTTTTTCAAAAATATAGGGTATTGCTTCGTTTCAGCCTGGCTCACAACATACTAGAATGATAGGGAGTTATTTAATGATAAGGAGTTATTTGATGTATATTGCATTAATACCACTTGCCTCCAGTATTATCAGTCTTATCTTTGCAGTGACAGTTCTCGACCAGCTTTTTGCTCGGAGAAAACCCTATCAACTTATCTGGGCTATTGGGTTGTTTATGTATTTTATAAGTACCGGGACCGAGTTCTGGGTTGGGATATGGGGACTAAATGAAACAATATATCGGCTATGGTACCTGTTCGGAGCCA
>JAZDPB010000122.1:0-9622 GCA_043797985.1 Chloroflexota bacterium | reverse complement strand
CTGCGAGGACACGTCGATACTACTGGCCTCTTTGCTGGATAAGATGGGATACGGCGTGGTGCTCTTAGATCTACCCCAACACGTGGCCGTTGGTATAAAGGGTGGCGAAAACGTATACGGGACTTACTGGAATTACGGCGGCGACAGATACTACTACATAGAGACGACAGGCTCCGGATGGGGCATAGGGCAGCTGCCTGAAGAGTACGAAGGCGCGTCCGCCAATGTCTACCCGATGGTACCGGTACCCATCATCACCCACGAGTGGACTCTAGAAGGTAAAGACTTCTACGCCGAGCTGACGGTTAAGGTGAATAACCTTGGAACGGGTACCGCCTCTAACGTATATATGTTCGCATGTTTCGATGCTGGCGATGGCACAGGGTGGAGTTCGAAACAAAGTGACACGTTTAACTTGGAGCCGGGGCACCAGGTAACGGCGACATTAGGCCTTCTACCCCCGCCACCGGGTGTACATACCAGACTGATGGTGCGAATCGTGATGGGAGGGTATAAAGTTGACGAGAGCTACTCGGTTTGGGTTGACACTTAGCGCGCCCCTGTATGAATATATGTGTGCTGGCGTCGCGAAACCACTAGGTTAACAGCCGCTATAAAAATGTCCGGGTGAATTTACGCCTGAATCTTAGGCGTGTAACTTAAGATAAAAAAAGGAAGACTTTTAGATTACACAATCTGAGTTTTCGTGTAATTGGTAAACAATTCGAGCTTCTGTCACCTGAGTAGGCTATTGACATTGCTGCCATGAATAGCTTATCGTTCATAGTAAATCTGCAAAAGGAGGGCAATCAGATGCAAGCATACTGTATGAAATGCAAGGCTAAAAGGGAAATGAAGGATGCTAGAAGCATAACTATGAAGAATGGTAGGCCCGCAACTCAGGGTGTGTGCCCCGTATGTGGAACTAAGATGTTCAGAATAGGAAAGGGTTAAAGCAAATACTGCAGTGATCGTAATTACCGAAAAGGCGATAGCTTTCCCAGATAGATTTTTGGAGGTATCATATGGCTAAAGGAACAATCGCAAGGCTCATGGACGGTGGTTTTGGGTTTATCAAGACAGAGGAAGGAGGAGACCTCTTCTTCCATCGCAACGAGATTGTAGGAGTGGAATTTATTAGCCTTAGAGCAGGGCAGGAAGTGGAGTTTGAGATGGGTCAGGACAGTAAAGGTCGTCCGCAGGCAAGCAAGGTGAGACTTTCACAACCTAAAAGCGAATAGTATTAAGCCCAACCAGCGGATTTTGGAGACCTTTGCTTAAGGGGCAGAATAGACTAAAGGAGGCGGAGGAATGGCGACCAAGTTGAGAGCGGATATTCGGAAGTGGGAAGCGGAGAGGAAAACCAAGGTCAAAGGCGCTACTTGGCCTCATATCAGGTGTCTCTGCTGCCCAATCTCATTCTTTGGGTGCGGAAGGGCAAAGAAACTTCTGAAATCGGTCAAGCCCGGCTAGTGGGTTTAGAGAAGGCACGAGATATGCCCGCTGCCACGACAAGGGATAGCCCAGCCGGCGGATTTGCGGAACAAAGGGGGTGCCGAATGGCTAAGGGTACAATTAGACGGCTAATTACAGACCGTGGCTTTGGGTTTATCAAGACAGAGTATGGAGGAGAATTGTTATTCCGCCGCAACAACTTTCGAGGGGTGGCCTACAGTTCTCTCAAAGAAGGGCAGCAAGTAGAATTTGAGATTGGTCGGGCGCTTGATGGTCCTCCTCGAGCAGTGAATGTAAGGCTTGTTCAGCCCGAAAGCGGATAGCCTTAAGCCAAGCCAGTGGAATTAATATTTTTGTATCGTCTGCGTGAAAGGATAGACATAACGCCCGATGGCAATTCTCACAAAACCCTGATAGCGTATATGAAAGACCATGGTTGGGGACATAACCGCTGCCATGAGAAAAGCTAAGATGGATAAGAAAAGATGCCCAAATTGCGGAAAACCAAATCCCGCTGACACTACAAAATGTATTCACTGTGGTACAGTGCTCAGATAGATGGAGGCATAGCCCAGCCAGCGGATTTGGAGAGGGCTTTCCCCTGTTTTTTGTTTCCCGGTCACTAATCACTGCACTTTCTGACGCAAAGTTACCTATTCTCTTCTCCGAAAATACTTCTCTCACCATCGTCGTAACTACATTCCGTACATAGCTTTATGATATAGTATAAGGGCATTATGTTAGCTAAAGTAATAATCTG
Source organism: Chloroflexota bacterium (assembly GCA_043797985.1). Classification (GTDB taxonomy): domain Bacteria; phylum Chloroflexota; class Dehalococcoidia; order Dehalococcoidales; family UBA2162; genus JAZDPB01. The sequence continues at coordinate 7,407 of JAZDPB010000122.1, read as the reverse complement.
CGCCGTAGTAAAACGCCAATGCTGAGTCCATCCCTGGCTTTGCTGGTATCCATCACCGCAATCCTGCTCCTCCTCAGGCTAAAAATTCATCCCGGCTTCGCCATCTCCGGGGGCAGTGTCATCCTTGCGCTATTAGTCTTACCGCTGCCCTCCATACCTTCGCTGCTGCTGCAATCCTTGCTTGCCAAGCAGACCCTTACCTTACTGGTCGTGGTGACCAGTGCCATGACTTTGAGTAGCTTAATGGAAGAAAAAGGCTTGCTCGCCCGACTGGCAGCCGCCATGGAAAGCATCGGCCCCAAGCTCGCTTTACACCTTATTCCGGCGGTAATAGGGCTTGTTCCCATGCCTGCCGGAGCTCTGGTTTCAGCAACAGCCTCAAGCAGCCTGGCACAAAGACTAAAATTGACTCCCGAACAGAGCACCTTTATCAATTACTGGTTCAGGCACATCTGGGAGTTTTCGGTACCGGTCTACCCGACCATCATCGTCGCCGCCGCCGTCTTATCTGTCCCCATTTTTTCGGTGGTAAAAACACTGGCACCGACGACTGTGGTGACCACTGTCCTGGGCTCCATCGTGAGCTATCAGATACTGAAGAAAGCCCCTCGGATAATGGGGGAAACCAGAGGCTCAGCTAAAAGCATTGCCTATAGCCTCTTTAAGGCTTCCTGGCCCATCCTCCTGCTCATTATCTTAATCTTCGCCAAGGTGGATGCCATGATTGCTTTTCCGGTGACCCTGGTTCTTCTGGCCGGGCAACAGAGAGTGATATGGCCCGAGTTGAGAAAGGCACTGAAATACGGGGTGAACCCCAGAATCCTGCTTCTATTGTACGCCATAATGTTTTATAAAGCGTCCATAGAAAGCTCTGGCGCTACTGGAATGCTCGTTTCCGATATGCAGGCTATCGGGCTGCCTTCCTTACTAATGCTTATCGGACTGCCCGTACTGATGGGTCTTTCTACCGGGTACGGCCCGGCTTCTTCGGGTCTTGCCTTACCTCTTCTGGTGCCATATATCGTTGTGGAATCAAGCATCGATGGCAGCGCTCTATTATTGGCTTACGTTAGCGGCATGATGGGACAGCTTCTTTCTCCCATGCACCTTTGCTTTGTTCTTTCTGCCGAATACTTCAAAGCTAAACTAGCCGGGGTTTATAAATATCTTTTGCCTCTTTGTCTGGTAACGGAAGCCATTGTGACAGTCATTTATTACATCGCACACTAGCTTTTTCAATCATGGTGGTCATTGCGAGGAACACCGTGACGAAGCAATCTCATCCCCGTTTCATCCGGATTGCTTCGCCTTCCGACTCCGTCGGAATGGTCTCGCAATGACAGTTTTCGGGTAAACGTACTGAAGTTGAGAAATCCCTCTCACTCCCTCGCCTGCCATAGTTCATGAGGAACGGCGGGCAGGCCCTTTTCCAAAGGGGAAAGGCGGTTTCTCCCTTTCATAAAGGGAGATTAAGTGGGATTTTGAGACTTCCTCTTCTTTAATAAGAACCTTGCCCCAAAAGAGCGGAATGTTTAAGAGGGGCTTCCACCCTCTTTCTTTTTCTTCCCCCTTTCCCAGTCAGAGGCTTGTTCCAAAAGTCATTGCGAGGAGTCCGCCAGAGGCGGACGACGAAGCAATCCGTTTTCAGGGCCTTTTATTACGGATTCTTCGCGGAGCCTGTCCTGAGCGCCATGAGATTCTTCGTTGCACTCAGAATGACATATATATTACTTTACCTTTTGCATCTCAAAGTCATTCGGGCTACAATGAGAGGCAGCGGAGAATTATGTTAGCCAAGGTAATAACTTGCGCCATAGTGGGGCTTGAGGGAGCTATCGTTGAGGTCGAGGTGGATATCTCCCCCGGTCTACCCGCATTTACCATTGTCGGATTACCGGATACCGCCGTCCAGGAAGCAAGGGAACGCGTAAGAGCTGCCATCCGAAACTCCGGCTGCACTTTCCCAACGAAGCGTATTATAGTTAATCTCGCCCCCGCCGACCTCAAGAAAGCCGGACCGGCTTACGATTTACCCATTGCCCTAGGTATTCTCCTCAGCTCAGAGCAAGTATATGCCGATGTCTCTCAAATCCTCCTCCTCGGCGAGCTATCATTGTACGGCAGTTTACGCCATACTAACGGCGTTCTACCCATGGTTGCCGTAGCTCATGAGCAAGGATTTAATACTGTCGTTGTACCTGAAGCCGACGCCAAAGAGGCATCCTTAATAGAAGAAACTAAAATCATCCCAGTCAACTCATTAGCTCAACTGGTTAGCTACCTCCGTGGAGAAATACCAGCCCCGGAGTATAAGCCAGAAAAAGCCGAAGAATACAGTCCACCAACCTCCTCCCTCACTGACCTAGCCTATATTAAAGGGCAGGAGCATGTTAAACGAGCCTTAGAAGTAGCTGCTGCTGGAGGGCACAATGTAATAATGGTTGGTCCCCCAGGAAGTGGCAAAACGCTCCTGGCACGTGCGCTTCCGTCGATACTGCCACCAATGACTCACGAGGAAACACTGGAAGTCACCAAGATTTATAGCGTGAGCGGTTTACTACCGCCAGATACCCCACTAATCAGACAACGACCCTTCCGTTCCCCTCACTATACCACTTCCAGCGCTGGCTTGGTGGGTGGCGGACACTGGCCAAAACCCGGCGAAATAAGCCTCAGTCACCGCGGGGTCCTCTTCCTTGATGAGCTTCCTGAGTTCGGGCATTCCTTACTTGAGACATTACGTCAACCTCTGGAAGACAAAGTAATAACCATCAGCCGGGCACAGGGCAGTGTCATGTTCCCGGCCAACTTCATGCTGGTAGGCGCCATGAATCCGTGTCCGTGCGGCTACTATGGCGACCCTTTTAGACAATGCACCTGCCCTCCCAGTCTGGTGTCGCGGTACCAGAAGCGCATCAGTGGACCGTTTATTGACCGGGTTGATATCTTTGTCGAGGTGCCTCATATCGACTACGAAAAGCTAGCCGACGAAAGGTTAGGGGAGAAATCAGAGAAAGTCCAGGCGAGAGTAGCCGCTGCCCGTTCCCGACAGCGTGAACGCTTTAATGGAACCAAACTTGCCAGCAACGCCGAAATGACACCAGCCGAGGTGAGAGCATTTTGCCAGGCAGAAGAATCTGCTCACAGCCTCTTAAAAACGGCGATGAAGCAACTTTACCTCTCCGCCCGTGCTTTCCACCGCATACTTAAACTAGCCCGAACTATCGCCGACCTGGAAGGTAGCGACATCATTAAAGCCCCCCACCTGGCTGAAGCCATTCAGTATCGACCAAGAACGACAGTATAGACAGACCAACATAGGAATACTGGTTGAGAAATTTTTCAGTTTCATATCATTTGCTATTGACATTATAGAAGTGGATAGTCTATCCTTTACTCTCAAAGGAGATATGCTGAAAGAAAGGAGGTAAATAAATGCAAGGATATTGTGTCAAGTGCCGCGCCAAAAGAGAGATGAGAAATACCAGAGCCATAACCATGAAGAACGGCAAACCAGCAACTCAAGGCGTATGCCCAGTGTGCGGGACCAAGATGTTCAGAATAGGGAAGGCTTAACCTGTAATAGCTATCTATAATCACTAGGGTTATTTGAGGGAATTAGGTATCTTTGAAAGATACCTAATTCCCTGGTGGTTTAGTTACGTAATTTTTTAATATGACCACGTTTGTGATAAGATAGCACAGAGAGGCCCAATATGACACATACCCTATTTTTGAAAATCGCTTTGCCGGTAATAGCACTACCAGCGTTAGTTGTGCTGTTTCTTCCTACCAGAGTGATGCTTACCTATGTTGACGTGGTAGAGCCGATTTCTCTCCTGGCTGGCTCCTTTCTAGCTCTGTGGGTATCCTTCTCTTACCGAAAAGAACTTAAAGCAACCTTTATCTTTCTCTCAGTCTTTCTACTTATCTACAGCTTAGCTATTGTCTTACTTTTGGGCTTTTCGCCTCTCTTACTCCCTTACCTTGAACCTCACTTTGGAGTCGCTGAGACTTTCCACTTAATCCAGAGTGTCCAGTTCATAAATTACGCTATGCTTTTCTTATTTTGTATCAACCTCCTTAAAGTAATAGATGTAAAAAAGCTTAATCGGAAAGGATGGGCTATCTTTGGCATAGCTATTATATTTTGTTACTTCCTAGCAATATACCCTGTATTAGATTTGATTAAGAACTTCTCAAGTCTCACAGTGCCGGAATTCAGTCATATCGCGATGCGGATACTTGATGCTTCTTTGATAATTGTGCTGGTACCGGTGCTCTGGCTATATATTCAGTACTTGAAATCACAGCAGAGACAGAGTTTGACATTTACCGTTATTATATTCGGTATTGTCTGTGCTACATTATTCGACTATCTCTTGCAGCTGGTTACAATAATATTTCCCGGGCTGATAGCTAAAGACTCCTTATTATATATTCCTGTCCGGGAACTGCTATTTATTTACGGATATTCGATAATTGCGGTGGGGCTTTACGCTCACCGCAAGGAAGACGAGTGGGGATATAACACCGTTGATAAGGTAATGAATGGGGAACTGAAGTTGGTGGATGCGAAATAATGGATACAATAGATACAATTGTTGACCAGGCATGGGCATCGCTTCTGGCTAGCGTCCTGAAAAAGCGGGAGGTATTGCGACCCGAGATTGGGGATGAAATTGACCTTTATATTCCCCAGTCAAGATTGCTATCCCTGGCACAGTCGAATCCCGCCATACCCAGACTGCTATACTCATACGCCCAGACATCAGCCCGGAGGAATGCCACTAACATAGTTAGAAAGCTGGGCATGCCAGCAGACTATTTCTGGAAGTTTGAATACTGGCCGAAGGCTAGAGCTATGACGGGATTAGGGCAGATAGTAAAAAGAGTGTTCTCGTCCATGATGGCTCAAGCCAAGGAAGGTAACCTTGAAATAGTCGAACTTGATGTCGACCCGCTTAGAATTACCATCGATTTCGGAGAGTGTGTAGAGTGTGCTGGCTTAGAAGGGTTCGAATACGGGATATGTTACTATCACGGTGGCGCCTTTTCTGGAGTCCTCTCCGGTCTGTTAAATCGGGAGCTTGACAGTTCTGAAACAGCCTGTTTAGCCCGCGGAGACAAATCCTGCCGCTTCATTGTTGGCGATAGAGAAGATGAATATATTAAAACGCAGCATGAAAGTTACGTCGCACCACCAGAGATTAGAGCAGATTTGGCATCGCGTCTTAATAAAAGCTTCCAAAATCTCCCGGTGCGTGCTCTTGGCAATATGGTTGATATTAATTATCATCAATTAGTGACGGCAAGTATGTTATTTAACGAACCACAACGTTTTGCAGCAACTAATTTCGAGGCTGGCTCTCAACTCGGCCATAAACTAGCTCCAATCCTATCTAAATGCTATGGTAAGGAAGACCTGCAAAACTTAAGTGATTGCCTGCGCAAGATGTCTTGCGCCAGTGTTGAAATTGACGAGGATAAACCTGAGGTTAAACTGGTGATGAGAGAATGCGCCGATTATGTCGGACAAATTAAGATAATGGAAATGCTGTCCTTCTTATCCGGAGAACTACAAGGTTTAGTCTCTGAGATGACCAAGACGGAGATGATTCTTAAGGATAGCCACTTCGAGGATGACAAATTACTCCTAACTTTTGTACCGAAGGCGTGACATAGCGGTGCCACTTCTAGCCATTACCACATAGTGTCAGGAGAGGGTAAGAAACGGTGTTAGAAAAGAAAGCCAAGATACTTGTCGCCGATGATGAGGACGGGAATCTGAGCTTGGTGGAAGCTATGTTACTCCGCCTGGGCTATGAAGTCATTCTAGCCAGGGACGGGGAGGATACGCTAGCGAAAGTCAAGCAGACCCCACCAAACGTAATCTTACTTGATGACCTCTTGCCCAAAATAGACGGATTTGAAGTGACCCGGCGATTGAAAATGGACGAGGTTACCCAGACTATCCCAATTATCATGATGACCACCCAGGAAGATAGTGAGTACAAGCTAAAGGCACTCGGAGCCGGAGTAGATGATTTCTTAACCAAGCCTATAGACGAAGCGGAACTGCGGGCAAGAGTAAGCTCCCTGCTCAAAGTCAAGGCATATAACGACCACATTCGCCAGTACCCCAAAGAGCTGGACGCCGAGGTTACTAAGAGAACCAAAGACCTCACGAAGGCTTTGGAAAAGATACAAATAGCTTCTCTCGATACCGTCTACCGTCTTTCGCGGGCGGCTGAGTATAAAGACGAAGATACCGGTGCCCATGTTCAACGCATGAGCCATTACTCCAGCGCTATTGCTCGCGGAATGGCTCTCGGCGATGAATTCGTGGAAAATATTCTCTGGGCAGCGCCGATGCATGATATAGGTAAGATTGGTATCCCCGACCGTGTCTTGCAGAAGCCCGCCAAGCTAGACCCTGATGAATGGGTGATTATGAAACAACATACCACTATCGGAGCGGAGATTCTAAAAGACGCTAGCGCTGACTTTATCAAATTAGCTGCGGAAATTGCCTTCACCCATCACGAAAAATGGGACGGGAGCGGCTACCCTCAAGGATTGAAAGGCTCAAACATTCCCCTTGCCGGGCGGATTGTAGCTCTCGCTGATGTATTTGATGCCCTGACATCGGAACGTCCTTACAAGGCTCCCTTTCCGCTAGAAAAAGCCCTAGCCATTATTAAGGAGGGGGAGGGTCAGCACTTTGACCCTCAGGTAGCGGACGCCTTCCTCGCTATTGGAGATGAAATAAGGGCGGAACTTAATTTTTGGAAGTTTATGTCAGCAAAACCTGCCTCTGAGGAATCAGAACTGTCAAACCTGTTTGGCTAATTAACATCCCCTCAAAGAGCTTCATTCTGAGCCGATTCGGCTACGGCAATTCTATTACCGCCGCTTCGTTTGGCGGCATAAAGTGCGGCGTCAGCAGCCGCGATAACTTCATTGGCTTCTCTGCCACTAGCTGGCCAACTAGCCACGCCGAGGCTAGTGGTAACTGGGATATTACCTCCTATCACCTTTGCAGCGACTTCTCTGCGAACTCGCTCAGCCACTCCTTTAGTGGCGTCAATTGGCGTATTGGGTAAAAGAATAGCGAATTCATCGCCGCCATAGCGAAAAGCCTGGTCAGCACTCCTTATCGTGTTTTTCAAAATACTACCGATTTCCCCGAGGCATTTATCGCCGGCTAAATGCCCGTAATGGTCATTAAAGGCTTTGAAAGAGTCAAGGTCAAGAATGACCAGTGAGAAGATGCCACCATAACGAGCATGCCGATTAATTTCAATGGCCATCACTTCATCCAGAGAGCGGCGATTAAGCAATCCAGTAAGCTCATCATTGCGAGCTTTTTCCCGGACTTCAGCATACAGCTGAGAGTTCTCGATA
>JAZDPB010000121.1:0-5301 GCA_043797985.1 Chloroflexota bacterium | reverse complement strand
GATATGGCCCCACTTCTTCCTTCCCTACCCTCTGAATGCCTTCCCCTCATCGATCTAATCCCCGCCTAAAATGAAGGTCTACCACATAATGGGTCGACTTTATCCTTGACACACAAGGAGAAATCGCCTAGACTCCGGCTTCAAAAAAGGGACTTCTTATCACCTCACCTTAACCCCACCTGGAAAGGAGGAGGGTAATGACTGATCAAAAGTTTGAAATGCTTTTCTGGCAAGGTTACCCTCCTAGCCAAGGTAGATACCCCGGATTCCACCCCCGCACTGAAAAGGTAAAAGGAATAATTATCGAGCGCGATGTAGCTGTCACGATGGGAGACGGCATAAAGATATACATCGATATCTTCCGTCCTGAGAAAGAAGGGAAATACCCCGTTCTTGTTTCTTGGGGCCCTTATGGCAAACACGGTAGATCTCCATTATACGCTCCAAGCGCTGACGTGAGGCATGATCTTTCTGAGTATACTGTCTTTGAAGCGGCTGATCCTATTTATTGGTGTGCAAACGGCTATGTGACTATCAACGCAGATCCACGTGGAGCCTGGGACTCTGAAGGTGATCTAACATTCATGAGTGCTCAAGAAGCGCAGGATTGTTATGAACTAATTGAATGGGCCGGTGTACAAAAATGGAGCAATGGCAAAGTTGGCATGTATGGTGTCTCCTATTTAGCCTGGACCCAGTGGCGAGTAGCGGCGCTTAATCCACCACATCTGGCGGCAATCAATCCTTGGGAGGGAGTGAGCGATTTTTACCGCGAGTTTTTCTTCCACGGAGGCATCCCGGAGACGGCTTTTTTAGCCCGCTTGCGGGATGGTGGGTGGAGCTACACGACTACTAGGGTAGAAGATTTTGTGGGGATGGCTCTTAGGCATCCGCTGTTTGATGAATACTGGGCCAGCAAGAACGCTGATCTATCAAAGATAACGGTGCCAGCGTTTGTCGTAGCCAGCTGGACAGACCACGGCTTGCATACGCGCGGGACTCTTGAAGGTTTCAAGCAGATCGCTTCCAAAGACAAGTGGCTTATGGTCCACGGGAGAAAGAAATGGAATACTTTTCACGAACAAGAAAACCTAGAAAGACAGAGACAGTTTTTCGATAAGTTCTTGAAAGGCATTAATAGCGAAATAAAGAACTGGCCTAAGGTCATGCTGGAGATCAGACGACGATACGGTGTCGGAAGTTTCAGGAATGAGAACGAATGGCCGCTGGCACGTACCCAACACACGAAGTTGTTCCTGAACGCGAGTGACAGAAAGATGAGCAACTCTCCGTTCGAAAGGGAAGCCCAAGCTCGCTATATCGTTAGCGATATAGGCGATAAAACTCAGAATGCTCAGTTTGAATTCGAGTTTGACAAAAGGACCGAGCTAACAGGATACATGAAGCTGAGGCTCTGGGTACAAGCGGATGGTAGCGATGACATGGATCTATTTGTAGCAATACAGAAAATTGATCGTTCTGGGAAAACTGTCCCCTTCGCGTTCTGTTGGATCCGTGATGATGGTCCAGTTGCTCTCGGCTGGCTACGAGTTTCCCATCGCGAACTCGATGAAGAGAGGTCAACACTTTACCAACCCTTCCACAAGCACCAAAGAGAAATAAAGCTTGAAGCTGGTGAAATCGTTCCGGTAGAGATTGAAATCTGGCCTTCAAGCACCCTGTTCGAGCGGGGCGAGAAGTTGCGGCTCGTGGTGCAAGGAAGTGATATCGGTATGTACCCTGGACAGATAGCAACATATATGCATATGGCATACGTAAACCGTGGCGAGCATGTAATCTATACTGGTGGCAAGTACGATTCTTATCTTCTTGTACCAGTTATTCCCGCCGGTTAAGCTTGTAACCAAATCTCAAGCTAAAAGGGAGGAGGAGAAAATGGCTAAAATTAGATTGGCGTTAGTAACTTTAGTGATTATTATGCTAAGTGCCTCATCGCTTTTTCCTGAAAAAGCTCAAGCTCAGAAAAAAATTTATATCGGTGGCTCCATGGCGATAACCGGAGCTTACGCTGAGAATGTCGCGGCAGTGCTGGCTGCTTTTCAGGACTATGCTAAATATGTAAATGAGACAAAGCGGTTGGCTCCGTGGCGAGATGAGAAATTCCCCTCTGATATAACCTTAGAGGTTCTGTGGCGAGATGATGAGCTTAAACCGGCTAAAGCGCTGTCTATCTATGAAGAGCTTAAGGCCAAAGGAATGTTGGTCTTCCATGTATCAGGATCGCCACAGGCGCTGGCACTGAAGGACAGGCTGAATGAGGACCGCATGGGTGCCGTTAGCTTCGCTAGTGGATCCTATCTCTTGAAGCCGCCACAAACCATCTTTACCCATTATCCTATCTATACCGATAGCCTAGCAGCCATTGCCGATTGGTTCAAAGAGAACTGGAAGGAACCAAAGAAACCAAGAGTTGCCTACCTTACTGCCGATAATGCCATGGGTAGATCTATTGAGATACCTGAGATGGAGGCGTATCTCAAGAAGGTGGGGTATGAGTTTGTAGGGAACCAGTATGTACCATTGTTACCTGCGGCCCCACCAACCACCCAGCTTGCGTGGCTCAAAAAGAATGAGGTTGACCTCGCCCTTGGTATCATGATTAACCCAGGTGCACAGCCAACCATAAAGGAAGCGGTCAGGCTGGATATGGGGCCCCATCTTGGATATAAGATAGCATTTGGTTTTGGCGGAGCATGTCCCGCTGCGATGTTCGAAAGGGACATGGGCACGGGGGGTGATGGTGTTCTCATTGCCGGTAGCCAACCTACTTGGGGTCGAGATCTACCCGGGGTAAAGTTCTCTACCGAGCTACAGAAAAAGTATCACCCCGATAAATGGGTTAGCGACGGCTCGTATTTTTCAGGCATGGCTGAGGTCATGACCCAGGTTGAGGCATTAAGACTTGCATTGGAAAAGATTCCTTTTGAAAAGCTGACGCCGAGTGCAGTGCTGGAGCATGGCTTCTACAAGATTAAGAACCTTGACACCGGGGGCATGACCAGTACCCCCCTAACCTATGGTCCGGGTAAAGTCGAGGGCGTTGATGCGGTAGGTGTTGACCAGATGCAGAACGGTAAGGCGGTAAGACTCGGAGTCTGGCCTTGTCGTCATGTGTATTAAAGCGATAAATCTACTCTGAAATATTTCCTCATTGCCATGGTCTTTATACGCTGTTTTTAGGGCAAGAGCATTTTCTAGGTGTCACTTCGCTTTGATCCGAAGGATCTGAAGGTATAGCTTTGAGCATCGTCTGTTGAGGATGCTTCTATCCGGGGGGAAGATTAGCCGGGATCATATTCTCTTATCCCAAGTTCAGGTGAGGGTGTGATCTCAAAAAGATATCTCAAGTGGAAATATGAATCGAAACGTTATGCCTTGGATGCTTAGGGTCTGAAAAAATCCCGGCCTTCATATGTAAATAGTGTGAGTGGGACGCTCTTTTAAAATTTAGAAACTCATCTCCAATTTTTCTTACCAGAGCAGCTGTAGGAACCAGGAGCAAGTGTCCCGTCAACTAAATTGTTAAAGAGCGTCCCGCTATCCACTGCATATTGACCCATCCGTGCAATCCGTGTCATCCGCCGTGCCCCGTTAAATTGATTTAATCACAGTTTACCAGGTGAAATTGACGAAGTCAGAGCGCAGCGCATTTAACTTGGCATAGCGTATTTAATTGGGGTGCCAAAAAAGCATTGAGTTACTGAATTACAAATGGACGGCGCCCAGTCCAAACGAAAGTTATTTAAGTACTTAAGGACGTCCCCCATTATCACACTATTAATGCCGGAGGCAAAAGATGACAATTACTGTCAAAAGCAAAATAGAAAAGGGCTTGATTCGACTACCCAAGAAGGTTCACATTCCTGACGGGACGAGGGTTATTGTGAGGATCGATCCTATTTTGAAGACTAAAGAAAAGCAGAAGGTTATTGCAGAATTGTCCGGGTCTTGGTCTGGTGACCCAACTATCATGTCAATTTTTAAAGAGTTAGAACAGAAGCGGCGCCAGAATATTGGCCGAGAGGTTGTTTTTTAATGATCCTGCTGGATACCAATGTGGTGATAGCCTTCTTTAACGGTAGTAAACCGATATTGGATAGGATACAGGCAGAAGTAGCCAGAATTGCGTTAAGTACGTTAGTAGTAGCAGAGTTAGATTATGGCGCAAAGGCATCTCAGAAGGCAAAGGAGAATCTTGAAAAGTTGTATAGATTCGTGGAGATTGTTCGCGTGGTTCCTTTTGACTTCGAATGCGCCAAAATCTTTGGGACTATTAAAAGCAAACTTCGAAAGCTGGGTAAGCCCACAGGCGAAATGGATGCTTTGATCGCGGCTACTGCCATGGTAAATAAGGCGACACTGATTACGACCAACAAAAAACATTTCGAGAACATAGCAGGGTTGAAGATCGAAACTTGGCCGTCTGCTTAATGCTAACTATATGAATAGAAACGTTATTTATATACTTATGTACGTCCCTCATCCCCCTGTGACCTTCAACAAAAGACACAAACGCTCAGGACACCTCTTTCTCTCCGAGCCGTAGGCTCTACGAGCCGGAGGCAGAACCGATACAAATCCGTTGTGTGCGAGGAAGACGCCTACCTCCTGGAACTGATCCGCTACATTCACCTGAATCCGCTACGGGCGAGCCTGGTCCAGAACCTCCAAGAACTTGACAAATACCCCTGGTCTGGCCACAGCGTAGTCCTTGCCCGGTGCAAAAACCCGCTGATTCCAGAAGTCAGAAATCACAAGTCAGGAGACAGAAATCAAAGAACGCCCAACCGACCAGGAAAACCAAGTAGCGTCAAGCGAGGCACCCCCTCCGCCGAAGGGGAATTGTTTTTTTCCCTTTCGTCTGGAAAGGGAAAAAAACAACAAGAAGATCCTGTCAATCCTGTCAAGAATATGTCTTTAGCCGAAAAGACCATCGAGGATGTTCTCCTCCATTTCGGTGAAACGAAAACGGTCGCACGCCGAAGATACCGTCAATTCGTCAAGAACGGAATAGACCAGGGTACCCGCCCCGAATTCCAGGGAGGTGGGCTGGTCAGGAGCGCTGGAGGGGATAAAGCAGACCTCCTTGGCCGAAAAGCGGAAGACCGTGAAAAGGGAGATGAGAGGATACTGGGCAGCGGGGATTTTGTAGGGACAATTTTGGCCGAGAGAGCCGGTACAGCGCTAAAAGAGCGGATAAGGATATCGCTTGATTTATTGAGCAAGAAAGTCGCTTCCCATTTTGAAGTTGAGGAAGCCGATTTGAAGTCCTCAAATAAG
>JAZDPB010000118.1:0-3737 GCA_043797985.1 Chloroflexota bacterium | reverse complement strand
GGGGGAACTTCATAAATTGAAAAGCATGGAAATCAAGGAGTTGGCTGAATATTTTGGGGTGCCTGAAGAAATGGTAAGGCTGAGGTTAACAGAATTCAGCGTAAAGAAGAGGTAATTAGTAGATGAGGTTCTGTACTTATGTGCAGGGGGAAGAAAGGTGACAAACGAAGCCCTGAAAGTCTTAAAGAGTAGAGGCGGTAACGGCCAGAGGCTGGAGACGAAGGTCTTTGATTTGTACCGGGAACGATGTGGCAACCTGACCGAGCTGGCCAGGGCGATGGGGATATCGGTAAGTCAGATCTATCGGGTGAAACAGAGGAAGCGTCATATTAATGAGAAATTTATCACCGGGACAGTAAGAGCCTTCCCTGAATACAAGCTTGATGACCTTTTCTGCATTGTCCCGAACGGAAGACGGTATGACAGGAGACAGTAGAAGTGACCTAGGCAGAATACTCAAGCAACAGAGGAACATGATACCGCTGACACTATCGGAGCTGTCTGCTGCGGCAGGTGTATCATCATCGCACCTGGGTCGTATAGAAAGGGGTGAGCGTTTCCCCTCGGCCCATATTCTGCGGAAAATCGCCAAGCCTTTGGGCTTTGAGGAGAGTGAGCTACTTACGTTGGGTGGTTTCCTGTCTCCCCAACCTTCCGGCACGGTTGGGAACGAGGTACAGTTTGGGCGATTGGACCCTTATGTAGCCTCAGTGTTATCACAAGAGACGGTTGAAGTGCAGCGTGCCATCATTGGTATCCTCAGCGTCACGAAGAGCATTGCCAAAAGCTTACATGCTTATGATCAGAGGAACGCTGAGGACCAAAGTCGAAAGAGTTAGACAGGATTTAGGAGCCGTAACAATGGCGCTAACAGGACAATATAAAAAGGGGCTCACGGTGGGAGGAGTCGCTGGGTATTGCCTGGTGACTACGGCAACAGTACGGAGGTGGATCAAGTCAGGGAAATTATCAGCGAGTCGGCTGCCCAGCGGTCATTACCGGGTTAGTATCGCGGATTTCAGAGATTTTCTTGAACATTACAACATGCCAATCAAGAAAGAGTTCTTCAAGTCCGAATCTGGAAAGGTAAGCGAGAACTATGAGAATAGGCCGGGTGGAAATTGACTCGATGCCGATAAAAAGCAAGGCCAAATAATGGAAAGAATTGTTGGGCTAAGGTTGACAACGTGGAAAAGAAGCAAGAGATAGATTTGGTTGTGCAACACGTGAATGAGGCGATACGCGGTGGAATCGCTGAGCTGCACGGAGATAAGAAGCTGGCTCAGCAACTGAATGCCGCCACCAGGCTTCGCCTGGTCACTATGAGCGACCAGGAGCTAATGGTGCTGGCCAAGCTCTTATCACCATCGCTGGGCAAGACAGCGGAGGAGTACTACAAAGAGCTCAAGCAGACCGTAGAGGAGCACCGGAAGACAGCCGATGAATGGACGCCTGCACTCAGGGGCGATGAATGAGGAGAAGCTGGCGTGTAGAAATCGGGCAGATGGAGGTTAGAGATGGTTCGCGGCAGCCGTACTGCCCAAAATGGAGGTAGCGGATCGATCGGTAGGGCGGCTCACCATTTTTTTATCCTGAAACTTTGCCATTTGGCGAATATAAATAGCAGAAAGATGTATCAGTGGAAACAACAGACAGAGGCTGTCCAGGCAGCGATAGATGAGTTGAGAACATGCTTCGTAAATATAGTTGCGGCAGTGGAATCACTGGATGCGGAGTTGCCGGGAGAGCGTGAGTCTTCGCGCAGGGGTCTTGTGCAGGAAATCATCCACGTTGCTAAAGGCACGGAGGGGAAATTGTCCCAGTTGTACCAAGTGTGTAAGCTGCTAGCCGGGAGTTCGACAGGTGACGACAACTGGTAACCCAAACAGCGGGACTATCTGTTTGGCCGATAAGAGTCCGACTCAGAGAAAAACCCGGCGGCCAAGAGGGAAAGTAATGAGCGCCAGAGTATATGTCCTTCTGGACGTCGTGCAAGAAGAACTCGCTGAGGTAGTGCAGACGCTCCGAGGCAAACCCGGCGTGGCAATGGCGGATGTCGTAGAAGGCTCTCATGACATAATCATGGTGGTCGAAGCACGCGGGCGACAGAGATTAGCTGACCTGACAATAAAGGCCATCGGCTCTGTAGAAAGTATGACTAAGGAATTGGAATTGCTACTGGTGACAGACATGAGAGAGAACCAGACAGGAACGGGTAAGCAGCAAAGCCGTGTTAGGGCAGAAATAAAAGGGAGAGAAAAATGATTTCAATCTTCCTAGCTGATGACCATGCGATTATCAGACGGTTTATAAAGAGGCTGTTGGAGGAAGAGGCGGATTTATCTGTCATTGGAGAAGCGGCTAACGGGATTGATGCAGTGAAGCTTGTGGCCGAACTTAAGCCGGATATTCTGATAACTGACCTAAGCATGCCTGGCCTGGATGGCATTGAAGTCACCAGGCGGGTGCGGAAGGCATCGCCACAAACCCTCATTGTTGCCCTGTCCAATTGGGATGCCCAGAAGAATGTTGTGGCAGCGAAACAAGCTGGAGCCAGTGCCTATGTGGTTAAGAACTTGGCTGTTGGAGAGCTTGTGCATACCGTACGGATGGTGATGGATAGCCAAGCTGACCACTATCATAACTAGCTAGTCAGTGAGGAGTGAAAGCATGACCGAATATGCGGGTGGAATAAGGTTCAGGCATAGGCAAACAGTGGCGCTTCATACGTCGTACGAAGAAATCAGGCAGTTAGTAAATGAGTATCGGCGAACCGCTGACGCGTGTGTAGCCGATCTTCGGCGAAGAGAATCATCGCGTGATAACTGGAGGGAAGATGACTGATAGAATTCTGATCATTGAAGCTGACCCCCCGTTAAGGAAAGGGGTTGCCTCAGCCTTAACCGAAGCTGGCTTCACTGTACAGGCCGTAACGGGTTATGCGGAAGCTATGATGATATTAAGTGACTTCAAGCCCGGCATGGTTATCATGCACGAGGTATTGCCAGATAGAGACGGAATTGAGGCTTGCCGCGATCTACACGACACCTTTGACATTCCTGTTATCTTGCTCGGGGAAGGTTCTGGCGATGAGGTGTGGCCAAAGGCAGTGCAGGCGGGTGCTGACTTTTATCTTACAAAGCCTGTCAGCTTTGTGGTACTACCAGTCAGAGTGAAGGCAATACTTCGACGGTACGAAAAGGTACATCAGAATAGAAGGGAACGCCCATGAATGGAAGAAGCCTTCGAAAATGCGTAAGTAAAACTTGTCACATAACGGCAGAGTGGCGAATCGTCCAAGGACGCCGGAATAGCTATTTTGCATATTTGTAGCCCTTGCTAATGCCTGTTCTGGTCTGGAATAAAGAGTTACGCTAATAAAGGAGGTGCATTACGACAGTCATAGAGAAAATTAAGTCATTCTTTAAAAGACGGAAGGCAAAAGCTAAAGCCGAACAGGCGAAGCCGGCAGCCGAAGCTGGTGAAAAGAAGCCTGACTAATGCTGAGAGCAACCGTTACGGCAGTGTTTTAAGAGGCTCAGTCGAGCAACCGGCGACTGCTGACATGTTCATGGAAGAGCCGCTCGGGATACAGTGTGCCGTAATTGGAATCCCAAACGTTACGAAAACCGTGGCCAGGGGGATAAGCGGCAAATGATAAAACCCCTTGTCGGATTAAGGAAACGCTTGCAGTATGCGTTGTTTGCCCCGGTGCTGGAGCAGAATGACAGGCTGCT
>JAZDPB010000099.1:0-16652 GCA_043797985.1 Chloroflexota bacterium | reverse complement strand
TCTCTACAACCTGGCTTTTGTTTTTGCCCCAGGCTGAGATATTCGCCAACTAACTTTTTAGCCACCGAAGGGTAAAGGAAATACCCCCCTTGCGACAGGGCTGTGAGAGCAGTCATTAGCTCCGTTGATTTTGCCCGCTTCGGAAGGTAGCCATCGCAGCCGTCTTTGAGTCCTCTGAGTATGTCTTCTTTGTCTTCATACTCGTTAACCAGTAGCACCTTAACATCACTGTTCGCCTTACGAATTTGCCGGATGGTATCATCCGTATCTAAAGGGGATATTGCCATGTCCATCATGAGTACGGAAGGAGATGCTGTCTTTACCAGCTCAATCATGGCCTGACAGTCGGTAGCTGCACCCACGACTTCAATATGCTCAAAGTCCTTCAGCATAGCGCATAGCGCTTCACAGACCAGATTGTTTCTATCGGCTACAATCACTCTGATTTTCATCACCTGACATCTCTCCGTCATTTCTAACTTCCAGAATAAGGCATGAGGGATGACTTGTGAATCGAGTCGGGATGCTAAATACGGGTCGCATCTTGATGCAATGATGATAAGAAAAGGGCTTACCTGGATATGGTATATGAAGACTAGTTGGACTGTTTGATAGAGTTAGGAGTGAGCTAGCTCGGTTTTAAGTGCGATGAGGATGGCAAGTTAGATTGTATATAAAAACTAGTACCTTGATACAAGCTTTAGAAATGACAATGAGAGAAGGAAACTAAAGGTCTATTATTCCCTTACGTATGGCATACTTTACCAGTTCAGTGCGGTCATGGGCTCCAATTTTGTCCATCAGTTTAGTGCGGTGAGCTTGAACCGTCCTGATGCTAATGCTCAGGATCTTGCCAATCTCTTTATTCTGCTTACCTTCGGCTATGTATCTTAGGACTTCTCTCTCGCGGGGAGTCAAGCCGTTGTAACTCTCCTTTTCCGTCCCGGCGGTAACCTTTTGCAGGTAGTCTTGAACTAACATACGGGCAATGGAAGGATAGAGGTGCACGTCTCCTTGATGCACTTCCCTGATTGCAGATATCAACTCTCCGCTATCTGCGCTCTTCACAATATAACCAGAAGCGCCCGCGCTGAGCATCTCAGAAAGATACTGGTCCGTTTCATGCATGGTCAAAATCAGGACCTTGACCTGAGGAAATTCTTGCTTTATGCGTTTGGTAGCCTCGAGACCGTTCAACTCGGGCATGGTAATATCCATCAGGACGACGTCCGGCACCAGTTGTTTTATCTGGGCTACTGCCTTCTTTCCGTCATCAGCTTCTCCCACCATATCAATATCAGGTAGTTTTTCCAGAATAGAGCGGATACCATCGCGCAAGATGCGATGGTCGTCAGCCAGGAACACTCTAATCTTCTTCATCTAGTTGGGCTCCTGCATAAACGGTATTTCCGCGGCCACCCGCGTACCCTTTCCTGGCTGCGAATCTACATTTAAAATCCCACCGACCAAAGTTACTCTCTCAGACATGCTGTGAATTCCCAGGTGTTGCCTATGAGTTTCTCCATTCAGGACTTTCTGTAGGTTAAAGCCCTTTCCATTATCTTCTATTACCAACTTCACTCGGGAATCTCCCCAAATTAACTGAATCTTGACTTGACTTGCTTCGGCGTGTCTAATTGCATTAGCCATGGCCTCTTGTGCCACCCTGAAAAGCTGAGTTTCGGCATACTGTGGTAACTTGGTCTTCGTCCCGCTTGTCTCAACTTTCACATCGACGCCGCTCTTGACGAAGTACCTCTTTGCATACCAGTCCAGCGCCTTGGTTAGTCCGAGGTCATCCAGAGCACTCGGGCGTAATTCCAATGCCAAATCGCGTACTGTGTTTAGCGTTTTAACGGTCTGTTCTCTGAGCGCATCTATCTTTTTCTTTGCGTAATCCAGCCTTGCTGGCAGGGTATCCGACACCTCGTCCAACTGCAACACCAGAGCCGCCAGTGACTGGCTCGCATCGTCATGCAATTCTCTGGCAATTCTTCGCCGTTCTTCTTCCTGCGCTGAGATGAGCTTTTTCAGGAGCTGTTCCCTGATGGTATTCATTTCAGCTATATGTTGGGCAGCCAAGGCATTCTCCGCAGCTATTCCTATGGCTTCAGAGATGGAGAGTAGCAATCCCATTACCTCAGGTTCGAACTTGTTGGGAGTGTAACTGGCAACACTCATCGCTCCGAGTGCTGTGCCCTTCGAGTCGATAGGTATAATAGCGTAAGCGCGAAATTCCCCTTTTATTCCCGTAAGCGGCGCCGACTTCATGTCCAAGATAGTATCGTTTACTATGAGTGGCTTTATTGTTTCGCTAGGTTGTCGAGTGACTTCATCTCTTATTCCTGCCGTACTAAGTATTTGTACAGATTCCGGTAGAAATCCTTGCTGAGCCGACAGGGTCTGGCCGGACTTACTTTCAAGCAGGTGTATCACGCCTGCATCCAATTCTAGCAGGGACAGAGTCTTATCCAGAGCAGCGTCCAGAATCCGCCTCAGATCAAGAGATTGGCTAACGGCAGTAATTATGGCATTCAGAGCAGCCAACTGGTTTGTCCTCTGCTCGACCTTGTGTTCGAGGTCCATATTCAGACTGGCTAGTTCCCGGTGGGAAGTCTCGAGCTCCCAGCTCCTTTGTTCTACGCTTTCTGCCATGTGATTGAATGTTCTGGCCAGCATACCTATCTCGTCCTTATAGTCGCTTTTTGCTCGTATTGCGAAGTCACCTTGAGAGAAATTTCGGGCGGTTGCGGCCAGAGCAAACAAGGGTACTAAGACCGTTTTCCTTATAGCAACGGCGAGACTACCACCTATAATTATGAAAGTAACTCCCCCAAGGAACCCGAGAAATATCGTCAGTTGTGTTGCCTGATTGTTCAGGGTGGTAGCGTCCAGACCGACTCTTATCCCGCCCAGCACCTTCGTATTTGAGTCATGACAGCCCTGGCATTCCGGTTGATTGACAACAGGGTCGATAATCCAGATTTCGCTTCTAGAGCGCTGCTTTTCGATGCCGATAGAGACGTCTCCGGTTTGCAGTAACCTCAGTATCTCCTCGTTATCTATCTTGTTTCCGATTTCAGATACCATACTTGAAGCTACGGTTGTACCGCTAGGGGTAAGGAGAGATACACCGGTGACCATTTGCTGCTCGCCAATATCGTGAATTGCCTGTTGGGTAATTTCAGGTATGCCGGTCATCATGCCTTGTTTGAGAGAGCCTTCTAAGGTGTTACCTAGCATTATCGCCATCTGCCTGAACTGCAGCATGGTGGTCTGCCTGACAGAGAAAAACATGAGTACGCCTGATACTATTGCGCTGATTAATAGAATCAGCAATACCACTCGGAGGATTTTGAACTGGAGTATCAAGTAGCCCTCCCTCTCAAGGCGTGGAGCTAGCCGCGTCTTGAGTTATGTTCCCTGGAATACTTACGCTCGTGCCATTTAAGCATGGCGCAGATTCACCAATACCCATTTAGATATTTCTACCTAGATTTTAGGATTATATGTGATGATAATATATAGGTAATATGCCCTATTTGCGTGGAAATAACGCTCTATTTTTCCGATACCTATAGCAAGACAGGCTTTGCCTCAAATGTCATTCTGAGGAATCCCGATCAATCGGGATGACGAAGAATCTAGGAGTGGGATGGCAAAAAGGCCCTCCCCCGAGACCCTTCGCTAAGCTCAGGGTGACATGAGGGATAGCACTTTTGGGGCAAGGCTCAAGATAGGCGAGAGGTTGAGAATAAGAAGGCTTTTTGATTGTAGTAATATGCTTACCAGACTGCAGACTTGAACTACATTTGAGAAACAGCCTTGAAATAATCTGAGCTAACTTCGGTTACTACCGTTTGCTGACTGTAATACCATGGTATTGGTAGGTTGAACTATCAAGGGCTTCGAGTTAAGGTTCAGTTGGTAGAATAAGCCTTTTATTTCTGTTCTGAGCTCTTATTAATCAATAATATGCCGAAATGTATGATTAGAGTTGCTTGACACGAATTAGACTGCCAGCTAAAGTATCTACTAACGTCCTTCAGTTCCGATTGCTGAGATACTCGCGAGTTGCAGCATCGGTCTGACGGGGACACAATGCGTGTGGAATAGAAGAAATGATTGATATTCTGAATATAGTATTACCTACTTTCATCGTCATTCTTATTGGATATATATTCGGGAAAATAGGAAAGTTAAACATGTCTGCGGTAGTAGATATAGTTATTTACGTTGGATTACCAGCCTTGACTTTTACCTCTATGCTTGATAAAGAAGTTGTCTTGCTTGATGCTAGCAAAGTCTGGGCAGCCGCGCTAATTATTATGTTTGGATGTGGAGCATTAGCCTGGATTATATTCACGATAATTAAACAGAAACACTCCGGTCTATACATTCCAATATCAATAATGAACACCGTGAATATCCCATTTCCAATAATATATCTTACTTATGGCTCAGAAGGCTTATTCGCAGCGACCTTGTTTTATATTCCCAATGTTTTACTCATATATTCTTTGGGCGTATACATTGCATCCGGGAAGCATTGGAAAGAAAGTATTAAAGAAGTGTTCAGAGTCCCACCAATCTATGCTGCTTTGCTAGGCCTTCTGCTTAACCTCTTGGGTGTAGAAGTGCCTGAACTTATAATTCAGCCATTGAATTTTATCGGTATGATGGTTATACCGCTTGTCTTACTCGTATTAGGGAGTAATATCGCCAGTGTCAGGATTACATCACTGTCTACTACTTTATTAGCTTCTTTTCTAAGAGTGGGAATTGGTTTACTACTTGGTTTTCTTACGGTCAACCTGTTTAATCTAACCGGTGTATTGAGGTCGGTAGTAATCTTGGACTCGGCAATGCCAGCTGCAGTTAACTCATCTATCTTAGCGACCAAATACAAGAATGAAGCAGACCTGGTTTCAAGTGTTGTTTTGGTCACAACAATAGCGAGCTTGGTCGTAATCCCCTTTTTGTTACAAGTGCTTCCCTAGTTTAGTGGGAAACAATCGCTTTTCTTTGATTTTCTCTCCATTCATAATTTATAATCTCTCTAAGAAGGTATTTATTGTGGCGAAGCAGGTTGAGATGGATAGGGGGAATGACCTACAACTGATTCATGATAGGGTAGTTGCTTTCTGTAATGAGGCTGGCTATTTTCTCTCACCTGAGGCAGATAGAATCTTGCACGACATCGCCCATATGAAAGAGACAGAGGGGGACTATTATTGTCCCTGCCAGAAACAGCGACTTCCGAAGACCGTTTGTGTCTGCCAGCCGGTACGCAATGGTCTGGTGGAAGTTATGGGGCATTGTTTCTGCAACCTTATATTAGCCCAGAAGCCATAAAAGGAGGTAAGTTATGCCAGAAATAGCCGAGGTTATTACTGCTCAGCGTTACTCCCAGGGTTTTACCTACGAAGCCTACCTTAACCAACTGGGTGACACTCGCCAGCGGTTTGCCGAGCATATTGCGGCTTTCAAACTAGAGCCGTCTGATGGCCAATTTTTCAAAGATATAGTGAAGCGCGTTGGTCTACTAAAGGTGTTAGCAATCGCTGAGGATTGGTGCCCGGATGTCCACCGCGGTCTGCCCATTATGGCCAGTATCACTCAGTCCAGTGGGATGGAGCTAAGAATTTTCCCGAGGGATAAGAACTTGGATATTATGAATCTTTATCTGAATCAGGGAAAGTTTATGTCTATCCCGGTGTTTGCTTTCTTTGATAAGGAACTCAATCCTCTATGCCATTGGATTGAACGTCCCGCTGCGGCTAACCGTGACGTGGCGGAGTTGTCCGCAGAACTAGCTAAAAAGAAACTGAGTGACGAAGAGATACGCCAGATACGACGCGAGAAAACAGCACCACTAGCTAATGCTTGGCGTCAGGAGACTGTTAAGGAACTTAAAGGACTGCTTTCTCAAGTGGCGAAAAAGCGTTGATATATTATTTTGTTATTCATGACGCAGAAGATTCCTTTCGCCTTTGTGTAAGCAAAGCGGCACGATAATGACTAATACCATAACTTCGGCCGGTAGTATGGTCCTTGACGTTCCAGCAAAACCAGCTATCGCAAGTTTGCCCTCTAATTACAGTGGCACAGGCTAGCGGCCCATTATAGGTCTGGTCCTGATATTTTATTTTGCCATCAGCCAGAAGAGTTGCTGTTACCTCCTGACCTCTTAGTCTTAGCGTAAGTGTATCTCCAGCTTTAAGCAAGCCAGCATCTAGCACGTCCTTCAAAGTGATACGTCCTGCTTCCAGCAGGGTCGCTCCACAATTGCTACAATATTTGTTCTCATCCGGGTTAGAATGTGCGCACTTCTGACAGAGCATTTTTGTATGCCTCCTTTTTCTAAGACATAATACCCAACGATATTAGAGTTACAATGCATAGCACCGAGATTATCACAAGCCACTGATGTACACTCGCAGTGACACTGGTAGCGAGGAATGACTTGGTATCACATGTTCCGAGGGGTAATTTGAATATTGTCGTGACATTACAGTAAACTCATAGTAGATATTTGGAAAACTGAATAGAGAAGGAGGAAGACATGGTTGGAGGATACATGGGGAAGCTCCTGTTTGTGGACCTTTCCACAGGGGATATTAAGATAGAGACGCCTGAGGAAAATCTATATCGTAATTTCATTGGAGGTTACGGTATCGGAGCGAGAATTCTTTACAGCCGTCAAAAAGGTGGAGTGGACCCACTAGGACCGGAAAATATCCTTGGCTTGGTTACCGGCCCTCTCACCGGCACTCCGGCTACTGTAGGTAGTCGCTATGCTGCAGTAGCGAAATCGCCCCTTACTGGCAGTTGGGGGGATGCTAATTCAGGGGGGTATTTTGGTCCCCATCTCAAGTTTGCCGGGTACGATGCGGTCTTCTTTAATGGTATAGCCGACAAACCAGTTTATCTATTTATCAATAATGGAAAAGCCGAGTTGAGAGATGCCCGTTATCTCTGGGGGAAAGATACTTATGAAACCGAGGATACGCTGAAAGCTGAGTTGGGCGAAACCGCTGAAATCGTCTGCATCGGTCAGTCTGGTGAGAAGCTATCACTCATATCCTGTATTGTCACCAGGAAAGGAGCTGTTGCTGGGCGCTCGGGACTAGGAGCGGTAATGGGCTCTAAAAAGCTCAAGGCAGTGGCAATAAGAGGCAACCAGAAAGTCCCCATAGCAAATGTAGAGCAGGCTGATAGGATAAGGAGAGAGCATATCGCTGAGTTGCAGGCGGCACGGGTTGGGGGAGAATCGAACTGGGAGCGGCGGAGGAAATATGGCACCTCTTCCGGGGGAGCCCGGTCAGCCCACAGCGGAGACTCACCGGTCAAGAACTGGAGCGGTGTTGGCATCGTCGATTTTCCTGATGTCTCAGGGCTTACTGGTGATGCAGCAATAGCTAACTTGGAGAGAAGGGGAGGCTGCTGGCGTTGCCCGATTAGTTGTGAAGGCAGATTAAAGGAGGGGACGGGCGACTATAAATACCCGGCCGGCACTCGACGGCCAGAATATGAAACTCAGGCCTCTTTCGGAACAATGTGCCTCAATAATAATACCGAGTCGATAGCTATGGCGAACCATATCTGTAACAGCAATGGACTTGACACTATCTCCGCGGGTTGCGCCGTTGCCTTCGCCATCGAGTGCTATGAGAATGGGCTTATCACCAAAGAGGATACCGGGGGTATCGAACTCAGATGGGGTAACCATCGAGGCATTATTGCTATGGCTGAGAAGATAGCTATGAGAGAAGGCTTGGGTGATGTCCTGGCTGACGGAGTAAAAGTAGCGGCTGAAAAGATTGGGAGAGGAGCCGATAAGTACGCGATACACATCGGTGGTCAGGAGTTGGGAATGCATGACCCGAAGCTCAATCGTCCCGGTCAATTCGCGGCTGCCCGCTTTCAGATGGATGCTACCCCTGGTCGCCATACTGCAGGTTTTGGTCCTTCTGGTTTTGTGGGTAAAATCGTTAACGCAGCCGGACTTTGCACCTTTGGCGGTTTCCGAGATGACCCTACCAATAAATACATAGTGGAGTTCATGAGTGCCGTCACAGGTTGGGAGTGGTCGTCAGAAGAATTAGAAAAAGCTGGAGAGAGGATTACTAATATGAGACATGTCTTCAATCTTCGCGAAGGGATAAATCCTCTACAGTGGAAGGTAAATCCCAGAATAATTGGTAATCCTCCCCAGAAGGAAGGCCCGCTTGCCGGCGCGACTGCTGACATCGAAGCTCAAATATACTGGAATCTGGGTGCCCTCGACTGGGACCGGGTAACGACAAAGCCAAGCAGGAAAAAGTTGCTTGAACTGGGCCTCGATGATGTGGCTAAAGAACTCTGGCCGTAGATAGCTTTCTCGCTTGGGGACCCGACCTGAAATCGCTACGAGTTGGCAAAAAGATGGCCGGACAAAACATAGAGTAATCGGAGGGCTATGGTGAAGTGTGTTGTGGAAATGTACGGATTGTCCACCGAATTAACTAAGTTACAGAAGGTGGAAATCGAACTAAATGATGGAGCAAGCTTGAGAGACCTTATTGCTGCCCTCAGACATAAAATCCCAACTCTGGAAGGACATGTCATTTGTGCTGGAGAAGACCGCCTGACAGAAAACCATGTACTAAATATCAATGGGCGTTTTTATGCTGATGACGCAGAAGAGCTTCAGCTTCAGAGTAGCGACCGGGTGGCGTTACTTACCCTAGCTGTTGGAGGATAATCATCTACCGAATTAGAGGAGATAGCTAATATGCCAGGTCTTTTCGACCCAATAAAAATAAAGGAACTGGAGCTTAAAAACCGCCTGGTAATGCCGCCAATGGCAACCGGCATGGCTACTGAAAATGGCGAGGTTACCGACAGGCACATTAAACACTATACCGCCAGGGCGAAAGGTGGTGTTGGACTAATCATCATCGAGCACACCTATGTCTTGGAAGATGGCAAGTTATCCAGAACCCAAACGGGCTTATTATGATGACAGACTAATACCCAGCCTCAAGCGTCTGGTAGAGGCTATACACACTGAAGGAAGTAAGGTAATCATACAACTGAACCACGCAGGTGCTAGAGCACCTCGTAGTCTTACCGGAAAGCAGCCTTCTGGTCCCTGGAATATTATACTCCCTAACGGGACTGATACTCCCAGACCATTGACTGTTCCTGAGATTAAGCGCTTAGCCGCAGGTTTCGGCAATGCTGCTTATCGAGCACTAGAAGCAGGCTTCGACTCCGTAGAGTTGCATGGTGCACATGGTTTTCTTCTCTGCCAATTCCTCTCGCCTTACGCCAACCAGCGTAGCGACGAATACGGTGGCAGTTTAGAAAACCGACTCCGGTTTCCTAAAGAAGTCGTAAGAGAAGTTAAAACCAGGTTAGGGAAGAACATACCTCTGTTTTACCGTTTTGGTGCCGACGATATGATACAGGGAGGCTTGACCCGCGAGGAAGGTAAACTGGCCGCACAACATCTTGAACAGGCTGGGGTAGATGTTATAGATGTCTCCGGAGGTATCGGTGGCGACGGCCAGAGGTCATTTACTGAGCAGGGATACTTTGTTCCTTTGGCGGAAGGAATCAAAGCAGTGGTAAAAGTTCCGGTCATCGGAGTGGGCAATATCACGGAGCCTGAATATGCCGATAGTATTATGCGTGAAGGTAAGGTAGATATGGTGGCTGTTGGTCGGACACTGCTATCCAATCCTGATTTCCCCAGGCAGGCCGCTCAGAAACTGGGAATAAAACTATAGTACAAACAGGAGGTAGTTAAAATGCCCGAATACTGGTTTGACCATATTCATTTAAGAAGCCCGGACCCGATAAAGACTGCTGAATTCTATGAGCAAATGTTTGGTGCCAAGCGGATTAGTGCCCGTAACGAAGGCGATGGTAGAGCTTCGGCAAAGCTAGACTTGAAGGGCGTGACCATATTAATTAACCAAGCTCGAGAAGGTGACCCGACTGGCCTGGTCCATTTTGGTATTAGGACTGACAAGCTGGATGAGTCGGTGGCGGCAATGAAGAAAAAGGGTGTTAAGTTTACCCAGGATGTAAGACAGGTACGGCCAGACTTCAAAATGTCGTTTCTCGAGGCTCCGCAGAACGTCTCAATTGAACTACAGGAAGGCCAGTTCTAGATTCGGACCTAAGCGTATACAGAAGCTTTGGCGAATTGCTTGATAGGGTGCCTTCAAGATACCGAAAGTAGAGGCGGAGCTATATGGCTCGACTGCCAGCATAGCGCCCGCATCCGAAGCCTTCGCCCAGTTTGCACCACACACAACCGCCTGTTGCCTGTTCGTTAGTCAACAATTGTGATTCGCATTGACCACAAAGGTACTCTTCTCCAGGTCTCATTGGTCCATTGCAGGGGGCGATGGTCATGGGGCAAAGCTGGATGCAACTGCCGCATTGCTTGCAGAACTCAGGCCTGATGCCGAATGGATAGTCTACATGGCGTTCCTTGCCCCGTCCGACAAAGCCCTTCGCTCTGCTCTTCCAGACCTCGGTGCAAACCCGCACGCAGCGTCCACATAAAACGCAGTCCTCATTCCGAAACGGGTATCGGACTCGCTTCACGCCACAGCGGACTGCGATATCCTGAATGGCGCGGGAATTAGGGGCTTGAGCCACTAGTAATTCCGCAAGGTTGCGGCGCATTTTACGTATCTTTTCGGTACTGGCCAATATTACCATCCCTTCCTGCACGTTTAGGGTACAGGAGGCAGTGACATTGGAACGGCCATTGACTACGTTTTCGACGATACAAAGTCGGCATGCGCCAATATCTGATAGGTTTGGTACATGACATAGGTGTGGAATGCAGAAACCGTATTCAATAGCAGTATCAAGCACGCTGTTTCCTTTGATTGCATGAATGATAGCCCCATCTATGCTAACGTTGACATATTGCTGCATCGTGATACTACCTCGCTTTCTCAAATAACTTGAACTGCATCAAACTTACACTCGCTGCGACATATGCCACATTTCTGACATATTTGGGTGTTAATTACATATGTTTCTTTTTTCCTGCCAGTGATAGCTTTATGCGCACATCCTTGAAGACAGACCCCACAACCAGTACACTTGTCCGGGTCAATTCGGTATGTAATAAGGGACTTGCATACTCCGGCCGGGCATTTCTTGTCATTGATGTGCGCTTCGTATTCCTGGCGGAAGTAACGCAGGGTGGTGAGTACCGGATTAGGTGCTGTCTTTCCCAGACCGCACAGGGCGGTCTGGGAAACAGTATCCGCTAATTCCTCCAGGAGGTCGAGTTGCTCCGGTCTACCTCGGCCTTCGGTGATTCCCGTGATGATTTCGAGCATACGGTCAACCCCCAGCCGGCAGGGAACGCACTTGCCACACGACTCGTCCTGTAGGAAAGTCAGAAAATACTTCGCCACATCTACCATGCAAGACTCCTCATCCATTACGACCATACCGCCTGAACCGACCATGGAGCCGGCTTGGGAGAGCACATCGAAATCTAATGGGAGGTCGAACTTGTCTACCGGTAGGCACCCGCCTGATGGCCCGCCTATCTGGACAGCCTTTACGAGCTTGCCATTGACTGCCCCACCGCCGATATCAAACACTACCTGACGGATGGGCATACCCATGGGCACTTCCACCAAGCCAGTGTTCTTGATGCGACCGGTGAGAGCGAGGATTTTGGTGCCCTTGCTTCCCTGTGTTCCTTTGGAGGCAAACCAGGATGAGCCTTTTATGATTATGGTGGGAACATTAGCCCAGGTCTCGACGTTGTTGAGTACCGTAGGTTTGTGATAGAGACCATCAATAACAGTGTGGACGTCCTTGGCTCTCGGCTCACCTACTTTGCCTTCTACGGATGCCATGAGCGCTGTTGATTCGCCACAGACAAAAGCCCCACCACCCCGGGCGATATCCACATCGAATGAGAAAGAAGAGCCAAATATGTTTTCATCAAGGAGTCCGAGTTCGCGGGCTTGCTCGACCGCAATCCGTGAATGTTTGACTGCAAGTGGATATTCATTCCGGACATAGATGTACCCCTTACTAGCACCTATCGCTCTGGCGCCTATCATCATACCTTCTAAAACCAGGTGCGGGTTACCCTCGAGCACACACCGGTCCATATATGCCCCCGGGTCGCCCTCGTCTGCGTTGCAGACTACGTACTTCTCATCTCCCGGTGCCTCCTTACATTCACTCCACTTACGTCCGGTTGGGAAACCGCCACCACCCCGTCCCCGCAGACCTGATGCCTTTATTTCCTGAATTATCTCCTCTGGAGCCACTCCATTCAGCACTCTGATGAGAGCAGAATATCCACCAGCCACGATGTAATCCTCTATCGAGGTTGGGTCAATCATGCGATTTTGAGAAAGTATCTGCCGGTCCTGCGCTCGGTAGAAGGGGATTTCTGACTCAGTCCTGGCTTTCAGACCAGAAGCCGGGTCAACATAGAGCAGCCGCTCAATCAAATCCCCCTTCATGACAGTCTGGTAGACGATTTCAAAAGCATCGTCTGGCGAGACATGACAATAGAAAACATTGCTCGGCTCAATGACCATGACCGGACCCTGCTCACAGAAACCATGACATCCGGTGACACACAAGCGTACACTCTGGTCTAATCCTTGCCTGGATAGTTCATCACTGACCGCCCCAATAACCGCCTGTGACTGGGATGCCCGGCAACCAGTACCTCCACAAATCATCACCGTGGTAGTTATATTTTTACATTTTTCACGGAGTTGCTCGCGCAGGTGCTCCAGTTCGCGAGCACTATTTAGCCTTGGCATTTTCTTTTTCCTCCGCTTTATGGCGACGAAGAGTCTCAATCAGTTTGCGAAGAGTCCCTGGCGTCATGTGATGATGATATGAGCCATTTTCTGCAACGATGGGTCCCAGCGCACAGGCACCCAGGCAGTTGACTCGCTGGATGGAAAAAAGGCCATCTGCGGTAACCTCCCCCGGTTTAACCTCGAGCTGACTTATGGCCTGGTCAAGAAGAAGATGGGAATTCCGGACATGACAGGCCGTGCCTTGACACAAGGTAAGAACATACTTTCCTGATGGTTTTAGTCGGAAGGCTTTATAGAACGAGGCCACCCTGTAGACCTCAATAATCGGTACTCCCAGCCCTTGGGACACGGTCTGCATGGACTCCTTGGAGATGTAACCGTAGTTTTCCTGAATGTCCTGAAGCACTTCAATGAGAAGATTCGGTTGGCTCCGGCGTCCTTCCAGGATTTGAGCGAGCGTTTTGGGTGGCATGTTAACCTCCTTCGCAGGAATATGCTTGATTACTTTCAGAATACTTGATAGAATTCCTAGGGTAAATACGGAATATTTGCACATATAATGCCTATATAAAATAGGGATTATAGCGAGGTGAATTCTATGGAAACCAGAGAAACCCAACCACTAGAAGACAAAAAGTATCTATTTCCCTCAAAAGACCTGGCCCTTCTCTGGCGTATTCCTTTCCCTGAAGAGACAGAACCCGCTGAAGTAGAGAGGGCGCTACGCGAGCGCATCAAGGAGTTGAACTGCCTTTACGGGATTTCCCAGCTAGCAGAGCGCCACCTGTATTCTCTTGAAGAGCTTTTGCAAGAGCTTGTGAGTTTTTTACCCTATTCATGGCAGTATCCGGAGATTACCTGCGCCCGGATACTTTTCAGGGGAAAAACCTACACCAGCGATAGATTTCAAGTAACCAACTGGCGGCAGTCGTCGCGGATTTACATGTATCATGAGGCAGTGGGTGAGTGTGCTATTTTCTACATTGAAGAACGCCCGCCGGCTGACGAAGGCCCTTTTATGAAAGAAGAGCGTGCTTTACTGGATGCAGTAGCAGAGCAGATAGGCACTATCGCCACCAGGATTTCGGCAGACATGGAATTACAGGAGACCAACCGACAGCTTGCTCTGGAGCGCAAGGCTCTGCAAGAGTCTAATACAGCCATGCGAATGGTGCTGGGCAGAATCGAGCAGGAGAAACAGGAAATTGGCAGCGACATTAGAATGAACGTCGAGAAAATCCTGAAGCCTATTCTGGAGTCTTTAGCCATCCAACTAAATTCGACCCAGAGGAAATACGTCGAAATGCTTAAGACCAATCTCGAGGAAATCACATCACCATTTATTGGCCGATTGTCCAGTTCCTATCATTCCATGACACCGACCGAAATTGCTATCTGTAACATGATTCGTAACGGGCTTCGCACCAAGGAAATCGCTGAGATGCGGGGTGTATCCGAAGCCACTATAAACCGCCACCGGGAAAAGATTCGGCGCAAACTCAAGATTACCAATAAGGATGTGAACCTCGCCACGTTTCTCCAGTCCAGCATGTGGGAGGCGAAACAGGAACTACGATTTCCAGTGTCTTCAGAGAACTAAAACAAGAGAGCAAGCCTCTGAAGTACTTCTCACCTCAATGGCATTACTCTCCCGTCATGTCTGACTTTAATGAGTCCCGAGCAATCGACTCAAGCGTCTTTAGTTATTTAGAACCTCCATTGCCTCTTCCCTGTAGGCATCCATGAGGTACGGAATCCCGGTAATATCGGCACACTCTTTGGTTAACGACATGATGTCACGTCGGCTGATAGCCGGCACACTGAAACATCTTGTGCCCGCCATCAGTTGCTGTAGACCAACTTTAATCTTCTCGCTAAAACTATATATTCCCACGGCACCCAGCGGAATCTTCTTCATTTCGTTAGCACCGATTATATCCTTGACTTCCTCGTAGCAGACGAAGATTTCTTCGGGGGTTGAGCCAAATTGTCCAACGGTATTGGGTAGCTTACCATCCTTGAGCCACTGCTGTATGTTTTTGCCAACCATGCCTGGAATCATCAAAGCCCGGCCCATACATACCGCCTTGATGAAGGGTGAACCCAGGGCAATAGCTTTGAAAACACCATCCTCACTGCTGAACCCACCGGCAAAGGCGATATCGGGTACACGCTGCCCTTTGTCAGCGAGCTTACGACAGAATTCGGCTGCAGCGGAGTGCAGATATAGACTCGGCATGCCCCATTCCTCCATCATTCTCCAGGGACTCATACCCGTGCCGCCACCGGAACCATCTATCGTCAGTAAATCAATCTTGGCATTCGCTCCCCACTTAATTGCCATTGCCAGTTCCCGCAACGAGTAGGCGCCGGTCTTCAAGGTGATACGCTTGAAGCCCAGGTTTCTAAGACGCTTGACCTCAGCATAGAAATCCTCTTCATCAATGAAGCCGAGGCGGCTGTGGCGTTCAAACTCCTTGAGAGACCCGTCCTTGAAGGCCGCTTGAGAAAGTGGATTCGAGGGGTCCGGCGTGACAATGTAACCACGCTTTTGAAGCTCCAAAGCCCTTTCCAGGCTGTTGACTTTTATCTCACCACCGATACATTTAGCACCCTGTCCCCATTTCAGCTCGATAGTGTTCAGACCGTGCTTCTTACTGACGTATTCGGCAACACCCAGTCTGGTATCTTCGACATTCATCTGGACCAGTATTTCGCCAAACCCCTGATGGTAGCGTCGGTAGGTTTCGATGCGGCGGTCCATGTCTGGCGCTGCGGTAACCTTGCCCTTAGCATTACGCTCAAGCTGGGGGTCGATACCGCAAACGTTCTCGCCACAGACAAGCGTAACTCCGCTTATGGCGGCGCCGACCGCGAAATGTTCCCAGTTCTTGCGAGCTATCTCTGTGGACCCCAGAGCTCCGGTGAAAATCGGGACCTTCATCTTTACCTTGATATCCCAACCGTATTCAGTCCCGGTATTGACAATAGGGAAAGTGGCTGTGTCCGAGTTACCAGCAACCCCGGCTGGTAATCCTTTAGCTCCCAAGGCATATCCTTGAATATTGAGATGTGAGTAATCAACCGGGTAATCCTTATCCGCCCCGGCAGTAATTTCACCAAATGGGCCTGGATAGATTAACTCTCTGCCACGAAATGTTGCCTTGAAGACTTCGCAATTCCCGGTACACCCGTCAAGACAGCGGGAGCAAATCCCACTGGAGGGTGACACACTCCTGGAACGATTGGCGGTTCTGGTGGCTTCATCAGAATTGGGACGCTGTAGATTCATCTTTGGCTCTCCTTAACTAAATTATTTTCTGACTGGTATTCCTCTTTGTTGTAGATAGCTCTTAGCCTGAGCTATCGAGATTTCACCGAAGTGGAAGATAGAAGCAGCCAAAACGGCTGACGCCTTACCTATTGCAACAGCTTCATAGAGGTGCTCTAACTTACCTGCGCCGCCAGAGGCGGTCACCGGAATACGGACTGCCTCAGCTACGGCTTTAGTCATCTCCAGGTCGTAACCCTTTTTTGTTCCATCGGTGTCCTTGCTGGTCAGTAGAATCTCCCCGGCCCCCAGTGCCTCCACTTTCTTTGCCCAATCTACAATATCTAACCCGGTAGACTCCGTACCGCTTTTCACTACCACCTCGAGTCGGGGACGGCCTTTGTTTGGCTGGTTCTTTCTCCCATCAATAGCAACCACAATTTTGTCTTTGCCAAACTCCTTAGCAGCTTTGTTCACTAGCTCCGGTGTCATTACGGCAGCGGTATTGATAGAGACTTTGTTTACGCCAAGTTCCAATAGAGCCTTCATGTCCTCGATAC
>JAZDPB010000092.1:0-6620 GCA_043797985.1 Chloroflexota bacterium | reverse complement strand
TGGTGTATTCGTTACTTTCCCGTCTTTCCCAATGGAAACATACAATGCATCCTGTTTGCTTTTTTCGAGTTTTCCGTTCCAGACTTTCTTGGCCTCAACATCATACTTAGGGTCTTCCCCCCAACTCCATGAAGAAGATTTCCATCTTGCGATTTTTTCATGACAAAATATATTTATGGCATCAGCGACTTTACTAGGTAACAGAAAATCGGGGAATTTTTCCCTTATTCTTCTTTCACGTTCCAATAGGCTTTCAACACCCCAAGGCGTAAATAGGTATTCCATGACGATTCCCATGAGTTGTTTACAATGATGATCCCTTGTAGCCTTCAGAATTTCATCACACCATGGAATGGCACCTTCTTGAACAAGTTTGATAATATATGCTTTTGCAAATTCCTCTTGTGCCAAAATTGCCAGAGCTTTAGCAGTTGAAAAACGCTCAAAATCTCTTAGGTTTTCAGAATCATCAAGGAGCCGCTTCCCATTCTCGATACACGCTTCAATGGCCTCTTGATATTTTTCTGTATTAATGTCCATTAACTCACTATCACTAATAAAAATCGTACTGCTTGCGCTATTATATCCCTATTTGGGGAGAACTGTGTACGCCTCTTCGATGAAGCCAAAAGCACGGACACCGCTATAAAAGGTGGTAGAATCAATTTCTTCCATAATCACGATGAACAGCCTCCATAAGTGAGGGCGTTTCATTGCTTTAGCAAGGCCCCTCCAGACATGATATTGCGATCAAGGTAAGTTTCCAGGAGTTGCTTATGTGAATAAGAGTCAAGTAATTTGATGAATCTCTTAATAGAATCTCGTAGGAGCCCCCTGATTTGGCCTACGAATTCTAAGGATGAGAGCTGGTTCCCTTTTGAGATTTCAATCCTATCCGGGAGTTCACCTCCATGTACAAGTTTTCCTCTTAGGTCATAAGCTTTCTTGAGTAGGCTGAATATACGATCCCTCTGCTCCGGTGTCTCGCCCAATAGAAAAGAAGACCGAGCTGCCATTTTGTATCCCAGTTCTTTGTCGTCTGCTATGTACAGCGCTTCGAACGCTATCATAAGGTCTATCGGCTGGTATAGAAGGCCGATATTGTAGGAAAAGTCAAATCGCAAAAGTGCAATCCTAATCTTATGATACTTAGGTAGGTCAAGACGGGTTACTATGCTGTACAGATCCTTAAATTGGGGGACCTCATCAGTCGCTAGGCAGTATTTACCCCACGTATCGTAAGAAAAAGTATTTGCCCTTCCCAGCTTGGTAGCAAGTTTCAGAGGAGGGTACACCATCAAATATTGTGGCCCGAGCCCCACGGTACCCTCTTTTAGGAGCCTTAGCGCAGTGCAGCATCGGTAGGGGCCGGATTGAAAATCGTGGTTATCTTCGGCGAGTTGGTCTTCCTCCATTCGAAGATGTATGACTGAGCGAATGACGAATTGCCACTCATATAGAACCCGTAGATGACTCAAAACGCTTGAGGAAGAATCCTCTTCAATGATTCTTTTTTCCTCATTGCTGGGGAGCGTTATGGTCAGATTTTCACTCAACTTAATCTCTGCTAAATCGGAAGCAAAGTTTATTAGGGGTGAAAGTACATATAGTTGAGTTACCTCTCGTCCTCTTTTCTCGTCCGTTGGTTGCTCCGTATTTAATAAGCTCTCCCGACAATATGGTAATTACCAAAAGGACCCTTCTCAGCAATCTAGATACCTAAATACTTTTCCTTAAGTCTTTTAAGCCGGTTGTATTGAGCTTCAATCTCGGATGACGTAGGTGGTTCCTTTGTATAATCATCATGAGGGAAGTTAACACAGAAGTTGTAGCTTTCGAACACCCTTCCTTCATCCTGCAAGCTCAAACCACCATTATGAATCAATTCTTTTAGGCTATTCCACATAGCGCCTTCGTATTTCTTAGGGAGGTTACCATGCTTCATCCGGTATAGTTCCTTTGCAAACCTTTCAAGGAACTCTCGGAGGATGCCCCCTGCTCTTCTTCTTCGAACGCTGTCTCCAGTCATGTAAAAATGTATGTCTTTAAGCATCCTATCGAGTGCCTCTTCAGTCTCTATAATCTTTGGCCCTTCCTTACTGTATGACGCAACTTCTAAAGTATAGTGTTGGCGCTCAGGCTTTGTGACCGTCTTCGCCCCGATTTCCGTGTCCGCCTAAGCAGCTTGAATTAGCTGACCGGAGCGGAGCTTTCCGCCCCACTCCGGCCTGTTTCATCATTCAAACTCACTTTCGGTCACCACTCTGACCAGATGGTCATCGATCAGCTTTTGGTTTTGCCCGCTTGCCGCCATCAAGCAAGCGATCGCCACCTTATTCACCATGCGGGCGATACCCTCGCAGTATTCGTGGATTACCCCTATAGCAGCCTGGGTAAAAATCTCTCCCGGCGCTTTGACTGCCGCCAGATGCTTGGCGATATAATCCGTGGTTTCCTCCTTAGTCAGCACCGGCAGGTGAAAGCGCATATCCACCCGTTGGGCAATAGCCTTATTGACCTGCAATTTCAGCGTCTCCCGCAACTCCGTCTGGCCCACCAGTATCAAACTCAAGGCGCTGTACGAGTCCATCCGCAGATTGAGCAAGAAGCGAATTTCTTCCAGCATCTCTCGCGAGAGCAAATGAGCTTCATCTACTATCACTATCGGGGTTTTCTTCTCGTTATCCACGAGCACTGCCAGGGCCTTTTGAAACTGCCGTTTGGCATCACCCCGGTAGAATCTCGGCTCATAACCTAACTCGTGCAGAGTCTCCCAATAGAAATTACGGGGTGTCAGAGACGAATCGGAAATATAGAGCACCTGGTATCGGTTGGGATCCAATCCCTGGCTAAACTTGCGGATAGCGGTGGTTTTGCCGGTCCCGGCGTCGCCGGTAAAGACTCCGAAGGCGCGAGTCCGGGCCACATAATTCAACCGTCCTTGCAATTCTTTTGAGCTGGCAGTCTCCAGTAGCCGGGTAACCGGGACGTCCCGGGAGAAAGGAGTGCCGGTAAAGCCAAAGAAAGCTTCAAAGGTGGTCATTCTTGATTCTCCTCCTCGCTCAAGCGGAAGGCTCCCAGTTGCTGCTTGAGCCTCTTTTTGCTTTCGCTGGCAAACAGGCGGAGTAGCCTGGACTGGCTAGCTTTTTCCAGTTCCTCTACCGGCTTTTTCACATTGCGGTTGTATTCGCCGATATTAATCGGGGAGACCAGTTTCTTCTTTTCGCCGGCATACCAGACCTCCACCGCCGACAGATCAAAGGGGTCGTAGCGCACCAGGACCTGCTTGCGGATATATTCCAGGCCTGCCTCATAGCACAAGCCATTTAATGAGATGCAGCCGGTTTTATCTACCTTAGGGGTCTTTTCCCATAAGAAAGCCTCTCTTAAAGCTTCCGGGCTGGGAAAGCGCAGTGGTTTGGTATCCTGGGTAAAGGCCTGGGCTGGAGTTTTTCCGGCTAAAGCGGAATGTACCCGGTGATTATAGCCTTCCGACAGCCAGGCGCGGAATAGTTCATTAAGCCGTTCCAAGGTCTGGGGTTTTTCCAGTTGCACTTCCCCGATGAATTCATCCACTGTGCGATTAAATCTCTCAATCTTCCCTTTCGACGCGGCGCTGTAGGCTTTCGTGTTCAAATGCCGGATACGCAGTTTGGCGCAGGCCAGGCGCAGCCACTGAGAGATGAAAATCTTACCCTGGTCGACGTACAGGTTATCAGGTAGTCCGCACTTTATGACGGCCTTGCGTAGCGTGTCCTCCAGCACCGGCAGTCTCTGGTTATCATAAAACTCGGCGTGCGCCACCAGCCTGGTTGCGTCATCAATCATAGCCACCAGATAAGTTCTGATTTTGTGGTTAGGTTGCTTGGGATTGGGCAGATAAGGCCCATATTTCAGATCGGCTTGCCATAAAGTATTTCGCCCTACACGGTTAAAGCGCCGGCTGGTTACCTGTTTTTGGGTGGCCTTAATCTCCCGGCCGCTGAGTCCTTGTTGCCGCAAGTGCCGCTCCAGTGTCGAGCGGGCGACGCTATAACCTTCACTCGCCAGGACCTGCTGGATTCTTTCGGCACTGCGGCCTGGTAATTCTCGTCGCAGTTCGGCTGCCAACTCTACGGCTTGCGGCGGAATGGCCTTACAGGACCCTTTGTCTTTGCGCTCTCTAGGTAACAGAGCATCAAAGCCACCCCGCTTAAAATCGGCTACATAGCGGCGTAAGGTCCTGCCGGAAACGCTTTCCCGGCTGCAGATCAACCACCGGATATCGCGTTTTTCGCTTTCTGACAAACTTTCATCTAGCAGCGGGGCAATTATCCGGTAGCGGCGAAGGGCTTCCTCCCTTAGTTGGTCTAATTCTTGCTTTCTCACTGGTGTCAAACTCCTTTTTTTAAGATTTGACACCAGTGTAGGGCATCTTATGGCGGCCTGGTAAGACAAAGTGGGTGGGAAGTTTTCAGCCACCACAGGGTCTTTACCATGACCGTCCACCAGGAGGGTAAAGCCGGTAGCTGGGACAAAGTTTCTTCCAGCCTCTTCAAGGGATGGGAGTAGCGGAGGAGGCCGGGGGCCCGCTTGAGCAGTTCATAAGCCCTGGATTCCAGTAAGCCGGCCCACTGGTGCATCTTGCTGCTAAACTCATTCCACCAGCGCCGCATGGTCCTTTCATCCGCTTGAGAAGGAGCTTTGGAGAGCTTGCCACCGTTAGCTAAGTGGCATAGGACACCCTCAATCTCCGGGGCTATGTGATGTTTGAAGGGAAGGAGAAAGTCCGGCAAGCGGGTGAAGGTTGTCCCACACTCGGTACAGCAGAAGCGGCGGACTTCATGCCTTTGTTTAACTCCAGAAGCGATGCCTTGACGTGGACGGGTCCCATGCCCTTCGACCTTCCCGCCACACTGGGGGCATGTGGTGAGGCCATCTGTTATCGGCGTATGTTGTGTTGGCCGTATTAAGTATGGTAATATCACCGGACTGTGGGATGAAACCTGCTCTTCAACGAACCTCCGGACGGGGCGATGATGAGGAGTAGGTTCTCTCCTTTTTATCCCACATCATATACTAATACGGTCATCTATTTAAAGCTTAACCCGGTCATTTAATTAGAGCGGAAAGAACTGAGTAATAACTCAGGAGTCCGATTTCAACTGCAATCGTATTTTGAGGTTCAGGAACTCGTCCTCGTATTTCTGAATCAGCCCTTCATCGGCGAAGCTATAGTATTTATTTGCGCCAATTACAATATGGTCTAACACCTTAATCTGCATAAGCATACCCATAAACACCAGGTCTCTGGTAAGGCGTCCATCGTTGCGGCTGGGAACAGGGTCGCCTGAGGGGTGGTTATGGACAAATATGAGGCAGGTAGCGTTGGCATTGATGGCGCTTTCCACGATCTCACGAGGGCGAATAGGTGCGCTGTCCGCAGATCCAATGAAGAGGTCAGCAACTTCAATAATGTGGTTCCGATTGTCTAAATAGATAACCTTAAGGACCTCCTTTTTGAGGTCTTGCATGGAGTAGTAGAGATAGTCGAAAACCTCATGGGAGGATGGGCAAGCTGGCTTGTCAATGATTTTCTGTCGCAGGAGCTCGGCAGGCAACTGGTGCAGTAGCTCGATGAAAAACATGCACTGGGGCACAATACCGATACGCTCCAACGCACGAGCAGAAGCCGACATGAACCCTCTAAAGCTATGGAACTCCTTAATGGATTCCTGCGCCAGTCTTCTGGATTCCTCTGGAGCCAGACAGAGACTCAGAACCACCTCAATAATGTCCTCATCGTCAAGTCCCTTGAAGCCTGACATGGCGAATCGCTTCTGTAGCTTGGTCAGGGACTTTTCCACCGTGATCGGTGCAGCTACTTCTTTGCCCGCCATCGTCTCTCTTAGCACTAAGGTGCTCCCCCGCCTGAAAAGCGTCAACTGGTGGTTCAACATCACATTCAGGACCTCACTAGCTGTGTAGTGACTGACACTATAAGTGCAGAAAGCCAGCATATTGTACTTCGTAATGACATTGTTTACCTCGGCTTCATACTCAGCGAACCTCCGCTTGTCCCTTTTGCCAAGCCAAGTAGTATCACCCGTTATCCGCATGCCATCATAGCCTGCTTCGACTGCTCTCTGGAGTTTATCCATCCATGCATCAAGGACCCTTTGAAGGTCAAGTACACCGCCTTTGAGATACCATTCTCTGTAGGGGATTATCTCCAGCTGGTGCTTCCTCTGATATCGGGCGAAATCAGCCACCGCCGTTTGCATTGCCCGGTTGCATTCTTGTTTATTGAGAGACTCTGAGAACACCCACATGCAAAACTCGTTATTCTCTAAACCGGCCTTGAAGTACGGAACCAGGGTTTCCAGCAGGTCCTCTTTTGTATCATAGAACAGGCAAACATGTGTGCCCCACGGTACAGCACCTAGAGCACCAATTCCCATTTCTCTGAGCTGTCGCTTCATGGCCCAAGTCCTAGTCAGACAGTTCCCCCCAACTGATTCCAACAACCGCGAGGTCGCCCGACCTACC
Organism: Chloroflexota bacterium; assembly: GCA_043797985.1. Classification (GTDB taxonomy): domain Bacteria; phylum Chloroflexota; class Dehalococcoidia; order Dehalococcoidales; family UBA2162; genus JAZDPB01. The sequence goes on along the minus strand of JAZDPB010000092.1, from coordinate 92 downwards.
GGCCTCATCTCAGGACTATGATGATTTTGCCCTCCCTATCCATAACCCGGATTTTCTTCTGAAGATTCCTTGCAGTCCTGCGGTAGAGACGA
>JAZDPB010000091.1:0-6496 GCA_043797985.1 Chloroflexota bacterium | reverse complement strand
CTTCTGCTGCGTGGCTTTGACGGCAGCCTGACTGAGATTGTGGCGGGTGATGTTACCCTGCGTGAGTAATATGGGTATTTCAATAAAAGACAATAATGGTGTTTGAAGGGGGAACACCCCTTCAAACACCATTCATCTTTGACTCAGGCTACTTAGTAGTCCTTTCACCCGACTGAAGCGCTGGCACTTATTTCTTCAGGAACATAGAGATAAGGTCAATAGGTATGGGGAAGATTATAGTGCTATTTTTCTCCGCGGCTATCTCGACCAGTGTTTGCAGGTAGCGAAGCTGTAGCGTAGTTGGCTCCTTGCCAATAATCGCCCCCGCTTGAGCCAGTCTCTCCGAGGCTTGAAATTCACCGTCAGCATGGATGATTTTGGCTCGTCTCTCCGTTCTGCTTCGGCCTGAGCCGCCATAGACCGTCTCATCGTTTCCGGAAGTTCCACATCCTTAATCTCCACGATGCTAACCTTCACTCCCCACGGCTCAGTTTGCTCGTCAATTATCTTTTGTAGCATCTGATTAAGTTTTTCTCTTTGTGTCAGTATTTCATCGAGTTCAGACTGTCCCAACACGTTCCGCAGCGTCGTCTGTGATATCATCGAGGTAGCGCGGACGAAGTCCAGAACCTTAACTACGGAAGCGTTAGCATCAACTACCCTGAAGTACACCACGGCGTCTACCTTGACAGTAACATTATCTTTGGTGATGACGTCCTGTGGTGGAACATCCATAGTTATCACACGGAGGTCAACTCTGACCATCCGGTCAACAAAAGGGATGATGATAAAGAAGCCGGGACCCTTGGCTCCAATTAGCCGCCCCAGGCGGAAAATTACCCCTCTCTCATACTCGTTGACAATTTTGATTGCCATTGAGAGCAGCATAAGCGCTGCTAAAGCAACTATTCCTATAATAATTGGCTCCATTATTTACCTCCTTTACTGTTTTTGTGTACATATAGTTTCAAGCCATCGACTTTGGTTATAATCACCTCCTCCCCGGGTTCCACCCGGCCCGTTTCTGATATCGCTGCCCATTGTTCACCTTCAACGAAGACCATTCCTTTAGGTTCTAAGGGAACCTTGACCTCGGCGGTTTTACCTATCAGGTCTTCCCTACCGACAGCTATCTTGAGGCGGTGTGCCCTGATGCCCCAAATAACTGTTACGGCCAGGAAAGCAGCAACACAAATTATCCCTACTATAATCAGCCATGGGTCTATTTGAAATAATCCTGGGTTTATTTGGGGCAAAGGTAAGCTCCTCCGAAATTAGATTTTGAAATAACTATAAGTGAGATTAAAATGATTCTGCTGATATTAATCAGGCTCATTCATTTTACTCCCTATGGTTTTTTCTTTACATATAGTTTCAAGCCATCGACTTTGGTTATAATCACCTCCTCACCGAGTTCCATCCGGCCCGTTTCTGATACCGCTGCCCACCGTTCGCCTTTAAAGAAAACCATCCCTTCGGGTGCCAGGGCTACCTTGACTACAGCGGTCTTGCCTATCAGTTCTTCCCAGCCGGTAGTTGCCTGACGGCGGTGCGCCCGAATTACCCGACTAACGACGAAGGCGAAGAAGCCAGCAATAATTACTGTGATTGTGGCAATCAACCAGGGATTTATTTGAAACAATGGCCCCCCCTTAAATAAAATTAATGAGCCAAGGACCAGCGAAGTTATGCCTCCAGCGGTGAGGAGACCGAAGCTGTGAGTAAAAAGCTCGGCGATGAAGAAACCGATGGCCAGAACAATAAGCAGTAGCCCAGCATAATTTACTGGTAGCACGCCCAGAGAGTAAAAAGCCAGCAGGAGAGAAATACCGCCAATCACACCCGGGAAAATTAGCCCGGGGCTGTAAAGCTCAGCCATGATACCAATTGTCGCCAGGCTTAATAGTAAGTAAGCAATATTGGGGTCGGCAATCGTATAGAGGAAATCTTCAATTGTATTCATTGGTACCCGGTTAATGGTGGCGTCTTGAGTATGCAGTGTGACCACTGCACCGCCGAGCATGGTTACCTTCCGACCGTCGAGTTGAGTGACAAGAGAATCGAGGTCAGGGGCGATGATATCGATGATATTAAGCTTTAGCGCCTCCTGTTCGGTGGCCGAAACGCTTTCTCTAACCGCTTTTTCTGCCCAGTCCATATTGCGCCCGTGAGCCTGGGCGATACTCCTGATATAAGCCGCGGCGTCATTGACCACCTTCTCTTCCATAGCTTCTGACATTGCTGCCTCCCCCTCCGCACCTATCGATACCGGGTGAGCAGCACCGATGGCGGTATTCGGTGCCATGGCGGCGATATGTGCGGCTACAGTGATGAACACGCCTGCCGAGGCAGCCCTGGCTCCAGCCGGCGAGACATATACTACTACCGGCACCCGGGCGTCCACAATATCCTTGACAATATCGCGCATGGAAGTATCCAAGCCACCGGGAGTATCCATTTGGATGATACAGGCGATAGCATTACTTTCTTCAGCGTGGTCGATGCCCCGCTTGATATAATCGACGAGGACAGGGTTAATCGTCCCCTTGAGAGAGAGCACGTCAATTGTAGAATTAGCTGCCCTTGCCTCGATGGCGGTTAAGGATGCAGTTATTAAGACTAATAGAAATAAAATGCGTATGATTTTTAGCATGGTCAATCTAGCCGAACCCCCCATTTCTACACTATATTGTATAGTGACTAACCTCTTATTGCAATAAGAGGTTAATAAACAATTGTAAATGCAAAAGTTGAATAGCTAGGCAACTTAGTGTAAACTTTACCAGCTAGTACCAGAGTCGCAAGAGGCATGTTATGAGAGTACAAAGGTGTAAAGGAACCCGGGATTTATCTCCCGAGGAGATGAGGGGATTCCGTCTGATTGAGGGAGTGTTTAGAGACTGTTGTCTTAAGTGGGGATATCAAGAGGTCAGAACGCCCACTCTTGAGTATCTGCATCTGTTCACCTCGACCGGGACGCTCACCCCCGGTAGGTTGGGTAAGGTATATTCTTTCCTTGATTGGGATGGATGGAGTGGAGAGAGGGTAGTGTTGCGACCTGATGGCACTATCCCTATCGCCCGGCTTTATATTGATACTATGGCAGAGAAAGAGCTGGCTAAGCTCTTTTATGTGACCAATGTCTTTATCTTTGAAGAAACAGGGAGAGAGGCGAGGGAAAAATGGCAGTGCGGAGCTGAGCTTATTGGCGTCCAGTCCACTGTAGCCGATGTGGAATTGGTAATGCTGGCGCTGGAGGTTTTGGAAAAACTAGGGGTTAAAGACATAGAGGTGAGATTGTCACATGCTGATTTAATAAGGGCATTACTGGCGAAGTTTGGGCTAAGCCCTGAGGAACAGCATAAGGTATTCGACCAGATTCTGGATGGGGATGTGGAAGCGCTGGCTAAAGTAAGACCGGAGGAGTCTGAGATGGGAAAGACTCTGGCTACTTTGCTGGAATCGAAAGGAAAGTCGTCCGGTTTTCTAAAAAATATGAAGGCTCTATTTAATCAGGATTTGCCTGAGCTTAAGTCCTCCCTTAGTGATTTTATAAAGATTGTCGAGCTTCTTGAAGCTCAAGGTTATGATTACCAGATTGATATTGCTTCGGGCAGGGGCTTTGAATACTATACCGGGGTGATGTTCCAGCTCTTTGCGTGTGACGAGCATATTGGTAGCGGGGGGAGGTATGATGCCCTTATTCCTTTAATGGGCGGCAGGGACACCCCAGCCTCAGGTTTTGCCCTTTACCTTGACCGTCTGATGAATCTGATAAAACCAGAGACTCAAACTAAACCTGTGGCGCAAAGAATCCTGATTAGGGCTAAGTCCGAAAGTGCCGGTGTGGTGAAGGAGGCTTTAAGCCTGGCTAATTATCTCCGTGAAGCCGGGTATGTAGCTGAGATGCACCTGGGTGGCCAGAAGCCGGAGAACTTGGGGTGGATCGATGTTCAAGGTAAAGCACCCAAGTTTGTTTTGACTGACCAGGTCAAGCGCAAAAAGTTCGAGGCACAAACTAGGGACGAGGTTTTAGCGTTACTCAAGCGGTGAAAGCGCTTTTTTGTGCTAAGAATAAGGTGGGCGATAAGTCGGTCTTCGGCGGTGGAGTTTATTGTGTTTAGAGCAATTAAAGTCCTTGCTGGGTGTACCACGGTCATAACTTGTGGTCTTATAGCATTGGTGGAATCATGGCTATGGAGGAGTGAGTGGTCTGCGTCGATTATAATCATTCTTCCAATGTTGGCTTTGGCAATCCTGACTCTAATGGGTAGGCAGATTAAGGCGCTTGCTTGGTATTCGGCGGTCATGGTGTGTATTCTTATACCAGCGTGGGTGGGATTTGCGTTGTTGATGTTCAGTATCTTTAGCGAAGGTGGCCCACCTGGACCCGGGGAAGTTTTTCTAACTGTGGCTTTGCCGGTCATACTCCTTCTCCCAACCTTGGGTTTGGCAGTCCTGATTCTAATACGAAAGAGATGGGAATTTTAATTCGGATGTGCAAGGAGAAAGATATTAAGGAGAGTTAAAGAGGGACGAAGTCCCTCTTGCAAAACTTATCTCCTCTTCTTGTGGCGGATTGCTTCGGCACTTTGTGCCTCGCAATGACAACTGAATATCCTCCTCAGAGAGGAGGAATGTAAAAAGGAGAGTTAGAGGGGCTTTGCCCCTCTCAAAAATTACTTCCTCTTCCCCTTGGCAAGGGGAAGAGGATACAGGGGATAGGGTGGATAAACAAATAAAAATAGCATTACCCAAAGGTCGTCTTCTTGGTGAGACTGCCGCTTTGCTTAATAATGCCGATTGGGGAGTAAGCGAATATTACGATGGGACGCGTTCTTACCGTCTTAAATCCCAGAAGTTCCCCAATCTTTTAGCCAAGATGTTCCATGAGAGGGATATCCCTGTTCAGGTTTCCGTGGGAAATTATGACCTGGGAATTTGCGGACTGGATTAGGTAGAAGAGCTTCTAGTTAAGTACCCGAGTTCGGCTTTAGTCAAGCTGAGGAATCTGGGATACGGAGAAGGTGCCTTATTTGTGGTGAAGAGTACGTCTCAAGCAGTACCGGATATAATGGTGGGGCGTTCTGAGCCAATAAAGGCGGGTATTACCCGTATTGCCAGTGAGTATCCTAATCTGGCTGAGTCCTTTGCTCTCAACCTTAGATTAAGACGGTTTTGTATCTTTCCCCTGTGGGGAGCCGCCGGAGCTTATCCCCCGGAGAGTGCCGACCTGGCATTAGTCTCAGGGAGAACGGACGAGGAGATTTTTAACCACGACCTGGTGCCGGTAAGCAAAGTCCTTGGCTTTAGTGCCTATTTGATAGCTAATAAGAGTAGCTGGGAGAGGAAAGACCTTAGTGAGCTTTTGGCTTCTATTGATAATAAATTGCCTGCCAGAGAGAGTCGCTCGTTACCTGTCGGTGCCGTGAGGACATGGAAGGCAGCCGGTAAATACCCTTCTGTGAAAATGGCTGAGGATACGATACGGCTGGCTCTGCCCGATGGACATCAGCAGAAGCCTACTCTTCAGCTACTGGAGAAAGCCGGCATTCGCATCGATGATTATCCTTCGGCATCCGGAAATCACCGGCCGACCACCAGTCTGGACGGGGTCACGGTTAAGGTAATTAGACCTCAGGACATGCCGTTGCAGGTGGCTAATGGCAATTTCGACTTAGCTATTACCGGCAAGGATTGGCTTGCGGAGCATCTTTATCAATTCCCATCCAGCCCGGTAACTGAGCTTGTGGAGCTTAAATTTGGCAAGGTAAGAATTGTTGCCGTGGTTAGTAAGGAGCTACCGGTGGCTGATGTTTATGGCTTGAAGCAGCTTTATTCTGAGCGGTCGGTGCCCATCAGGGTCGCTTCCGAGTATGTAAATATCGCTGATAAATATGCGCGGGACAATCACCTTGGGATGTATCGGGTAATTCCTACCTGGGGAGCCACTGAAGCCTTTTTGCCTGAGGATGCTGACCTGCTCATTGAAAATACCGAGACCGGACAGACTATAGCCCGGCATAACCTTAAGATTATCGATACTCTTTTTGAATCGACGGCTTGTCTGATTGGCAACAAGAATAGTCTCTCTAGCTCAGCTAAGAGTGAAAGGCTCAAATCTATTACTAAAACATTTAGAGCTGCAGTAGAATAATGGAGATGTAAGGAGAGTTATAGAAGAGGGACGAAGTCCCTCTTCTATAACTAATTCTCCTTTCCCTTGATAAGGGAAAGGAGATAAAGGGGATAGGGTTAAATTGAGAATCATTGAAGGTTTCAAATCGGCAAAATCGGTACTATCCCGGCAAGCTCCGAAAGAGGGGTTTGGTGGTGATGACCGAGAACAGATAGTCAGGCAAATCATCAACGATGTGCGCGACAGAGGTGATGTTGCCCTATTTGAGTACACCGAGAAGTTCGATGGTGCTAAATTAACTTCACTGGAAGTAAGTAAGCAGCAGATAGCCAGTGCTTATCGCGAGGTGGATGCTGA
>JAZDPB010000185.1:0-5569 GCA_043797985.1 Chloroflexota bacterium | reverse complement strand
AAGGGGGAATTTTCTATCGAGTTGCGGAAATTTCCTTCGGTAATGCGAAGCTCTTCCTCTATATTCCTGCGCTTACTGAGTTCCTGCCGTAATTTTCTATTGGACTTAGTTAATTCGCCCGTGCGTTGTTTTACTAGTTTCTCAAGCTGCCCCTTGTACCGCTCCGATACTTCTTCCATTCCTTTGCGCTTACTAATATCCCGAATGTTGCACTGAATTACTTTATTATGGTCAAGGTCACAAACATTGCTGATAAACTCCACATCAACAGGTTTACCATCTTTTGTTTTCAACTGTAAATCTTCGTACCTGATATGTCCTTCTCTCCGCAACTCTTTGAAAGCAGCATCGCTTTTCACAATGTCTTTCAACAAACCTATCTCCCAGAGTCTCTTACCCAGCAATTCCTCAGTGGTGTAGCCCAACATATCCTTTAGAAAGGGATTAACCTCCGTGATTTGCCCTGTGTCTGCATCGAGGACTAATATGCCATCTTGAGCTGTCTCAAAAAGACGACGAAAGCGAACCTCAGAACCACTTAGTACTTTCTTTAGCCTCTTTCGTTCGTCACTTTCAACCGTCCTCCAAAGCCCTTTTCGTTTGAAAAGGGCTGTCTCATGGTTGTTTAGTACATCCAATACTTCAGCTGCTGCACATCTGTCTAAGGAATAGCTGCATATAGCTATCATCCGATGTTCACCGATAATGCTATCCAAAATCGCTTCATATTCTCTAAAGGCTACCCAATCCTCAGCCCCAAGCCAGAAGGTATTTCCGGTAAGACGAAGCCCGCCAAATCCTTTTTCCAGAGCTTTCCTCTCTTTTTCAACCCAGCCCTGCAACACTTCATCGGCATTGAATTTGCCCGACCTGGTGTACCATTCACTATAGTCAAGTATCTCTATCTGACCTTTTGATATGTAATCGCCAAGATTTCTTACGGCCTTAGACAGTGATGCTTTTGCCTCCTTAACTCCCAGAGGTTCTGAAGTAACCCACATGCAGAACTCGTTGTTCTCCAGTCCTGCTTTGAAATATGGCACCAGAATCTGAATTAAGTCATCTTTAGTCCGGTAGAATTGGCACATATGTGTACCCCAAGGAATATCATCTATGGCGTCAATCCCGGATTTTCTATACTTGTTTTCCATGTCATCACCTCCTGAATCGGGATAGCGAATCAGGTATCAGAGGCATTATCTAAGCTGTCACCAGCTTTCGATTGCTCTCGTGGCATTGCCACATGATTTAACCGATACAGCGTACAGCGCTGATATTGACTGTTCCTTCTTCAGCAACTCTGTAGGCGGCACACAGAATGGGGTTAGAGTGGATTTCTGTTCCCAGAACCACAGAAAGGAGAATAGCGGCAATGAAACCAGCTAAACATGTAGCAATTCTTGCATCAAACCTACGTTCTTTCATGTCTGCCCCCCATGGCACGCCTGAGTGTCCGATGCTTTCAGTTACTTTTTGTTTTGACCTTTGTCATTCCAAGGCTATAATATGCCTAATATATGCCCTCTGTCAAGTAATGTTAACACATTAGCACTAGTTCCACGTTTATATCTTTTAGCGATAGTTTGTGACGAAGACACAAGGTGAGTTGGTCTTTCCGAACTGAAATTGATTTTTACCGGGCTATGACCTACTATAAGGAGAGCAAAGATATCAGGCTATTGTCATTTCATCTATCGGGAGTTATAATTCATAACGTATTATAAAAAGGAGGTTTGAGCAAATGAGTGATAGACTAAAGGGGAAAGTGGCTATAGTTACCGGCTCGGGGCAGGGCATTGGTCGTGCTATTGCTCTGGCGATGGCTAAGGAAGGCGCCAAATTAGTGACTAATAACCGGCGGCCAGGTTCCACCAAACTTATTTCTCGGGACCCCTTCATGGAAAAACTTAACGAGGAGCAAAAAAAGTTTGCGCTTGCTGAGGAAGCCAAACTGATAGGAGATGCTGAAACCACCGCCAAAACAATCAGAGATATGGGCGGCGAAGCAGTGCCTTTCTTCGGGGATGTCGCGGACTACGAAACGGCGGGCAATTTGATAAAGACAGCCGTGGATAAATTCGGGAAGGTAGATATCCTGGTGAACAATGCCGGCAATTACCACATGTGTCCCATCTGGGAAATGACCGAAGCCATCTGGTATCGCCTCTTGAACGCTCACGTCAATGGCACCTGGAACTGTGTTCGACAGGCTGTCGGCTTGATGAAGGACCAGAAGTGGGGACGAATAATAAACTGTTCCTCTGTCTCCCGCTTTGGAATGAAGTATCATTCTAATTACAGCGCTTCTAAGGGCGCTATTGTGAGCTTCACCCGGGCGATAGCCAAAGACTTATGGGAGTTTGGCATAACCGTTAACGCTTATGCACCGGGAGCTTATACGCGGGCTGGTGCCAGCAGTGCAATGCACGCTCTGGTATACTCCAAGACGACTCAGACAGCGAGGGCTGAACGCTTACGCTCGATGATGGCCGGGCAAAGTGGAGAAGAGGGACGGAGCCCGGAAATGCTAGCCCCATTCATAGCTTATCTGGCCACTCAAGAGGCAGCCAACATCAGCGGGTCGGTGTTCGGTGTCCATGGCAACCACATCGGCCTTTACTCCGAGCCAACGGAAATCGCTGTCCTTGATAAGGAAAAGGGTCTGTGGACGGTGGATGAGTTAATAAAACAGGCACCGAAGGTATTATTCAAGGGATATAAGAGTAAAGCACCTTCCTCTGAGATAGGGGGAGGCGAGGGATAAAGAGAACACTTATCACGCTTATTTACTTTGTCTTCCCAACGGCTAATGAGAAAGCCTTGAAAAAGGAGGGCTAAAAAATGAGTAACAGACTAAAGGGTAAAGTAGCTGTAGTTACTGGTTCAGGACAAGGCATCGGAAGAGAGATTGCCTTAGCCATGGCTAAGGAAGGTGCCAAAATAGTAACTAATAACCGGCGGCCAGGTTCCACCAGATTTATTTCCCGAGACCCTTTTATTGAAAAGCTTAGTAAAGAGCAAAGAGAGTTTGTGCTTGCTGAGGAAGCTAAGATGAGGGGAGACGCCGAAACCACCGCTAAAGCGATAAGAGACATGGGAGGCGAAGCAGTACCTTTCTATGGGGATGTTTCTGACTATGAGGCAGCGGGCAATCTGATAAAAACAGCGGTAGATAAATTCGGAAAAATAGATATCATGGTGAATAATGCCGGTAATATGCACATGAGCCCGATTTGGGAAATGACCGAAGCCATCTGGTATCGCATTATCAATCCTCACCTAAATGGCACCTGGAATTGTATTCGGCATTCTGTCGGCTTGATGAAAGAGCAGAAGTGGGGACGAATAATAAATTGCACCTCGGGTGCCTGGTTAGGACAGAAGTACGGCAGTAATTACAGCGCATCTAAAGCGGGGATTGTAGGTCTGACCAGAACTGTAGCTAAAGACGTGTGGGGTTTTGGCATAACCTGTAATGCTTTCGCCCCGGGTGCTCTAACAAGAGCTACGGTAAGCTCCTCGATGCACCGCGCGGTAAGAGCAGAAGCCGGCACGCCGATTGGGGGAGAGAGACGCTTAAAGGGGTTGATGACCGGTGAAACCGGAGAGGGTGAGCTTGCCGGAATGGGACCGGAAATGCTAGCCCCATTTGTAGCTTATCTGGCTACTGAAGAGGCGGCTAACATAAGCGGGTCGGTATTTGCTCTCCGCGGCAACCACATCGGCCTTTACTCTGAGCCAACGGAAATCACCACCCTCGACAAGGAAAGGGGCTTATGGACGGTGGACGAGCTAATAAAACAGGCACCGAAGGTATTATTCAAGGGATATAAGAGCAAAGCGCCGCTTTAAACTAAGATATTTATCAATGCCCGAGTAGCGCAATGGCAGCGCAACCGACTTGTAATCGGTAGGTTAGTGGGTTCGACTCCCCTCTCGGGCTGGGTATATAATACTTAATAATATATGGAGGGGTGCCGGAGTGGTTAATCGGAGCAGTCTGTAAAACTGCCGCCTAAAGGCTACGCAGGTTCGAACCCTGCCCCCTCCACCATACGCACTTGACAAAACCATATAAAACATTTTAATCTATATTAATAAGTTACTGATGTCGCTTGCGACTTGGCCTCACAACCGCAATTCGGTATATAGCCTCGACTAGCGACCTGATACTAGAGACAAGTATTTCTCGAAAAGAACTTACGGGTTGACTTTTCACGTCTATTACCTTAGAATGAAGGGCTAATATATGCCCACATAGCTCAGTCGGTAGAGCACATTCTTGGTAAGAATGGGGTCACCAGTTCGAGTCTGGTTGTGGGCTCAGAAATAAAGGGAGGAAAGAATGGCAAAACAAAAATTTGTAAGGACTAAACCACATTGCAATGTAGGCACCATCGGTCACGTCCAGCACGGCAAAACAACCTTAACATCGGCGATGACTATGGTGCTATCTAAATCGGGGATAGGAAATAATACCTTTACCAGCTATGACGCTATCAACGCCGCACCGGAAGAAAAGGCGAGAGGGTTGACCATATCCATTACCCACGTTGAGTATGAGACGGAGAAGCGTCATTATGCTCACGTTGACTGCCCCGGACATGCCGACTACATCAAGAATATGATAACCGGTGCCGCCCAGATGGATGGCGCGGTCCTGGTAGTCGCCGCTCCCGATGGTCCCATGCCTCAGACCAGAGAGCACCTCTTGCTTGCTCGTCAGGTACAAGTCCCTTCAATCGTGGTCGCTATTAACAAGATAGACCAGATGGAAGATGAGGAACTCCTGGAGCTGGTTGAAGTTGAAATGAGGGAGTTACTTACCAAATATGGCTTTCCTGGCAATGATACTCCGGTAGTCAGAATGAGCGCTACTAAGGCTTTGGAGTGCGGTTGTGGTAAGAGAGACTGCCAGTGGTGTGGCCCGATATGGAAGATGATCGATGCCATCGATAACTATATCCCGACTCCGGTTCGGGCTAAAGACCAACCATTCCTGATGCCGGTAGAAGACGTCTTCAGCATCAAGGGAAGGGGTACAGTACCCACAGGCAGGGTTGAGAGGGGTGTTGTTAAACCCATGGAGGAGGTTGAGTTAGTAGGCTTACATCATGAGCCGCGCAAGGTTGTTGTTACCAGCCTGGAGATGTTCCATAAGATGTTGGATTATGCTGAGCCGGGAGATGCCGTTGGCGTTCTTCTCCGGGGTGTAGAACGAGAAGATGTAGAGCGAGGCATGGTAATAGCAGCTCCGGGCTCTATTAAACCGCACACCTATGCCGAGGCCGAGGTGTACATTCTGAGTAAAGAGGAGGGAGGGAGACATACCCCCTTCTTTAACGGGTATAAACCCCAGTTTTATATCCGGACTACCGATGTTACTGGGAGCATTGAACTACCGGCAGGTATGGAGATGGCAATGCCGGGCGATAATGTTAGAATGAAGATAAAACTGATTTACCCGGTAGCGCTTGAAACAGGCTTACGTTTTGCTATTCGAGAGGGAGGTAAAACGGTTGGGGCTGGAACCTTCAGCCGTATTATTGAATAAAGATGGCTAAAAAAG
>JAZDPB010000018.1:0-2696 GCA_043797985.1 Chloroflexota bacterium | reverse complement strand
AGTATGACAAAGCATACACTGATTGCTCTAGTAGAAGATAAACCTGGAGTGCTGAACCGCGTAGCCAGCCTCTTCCGAAGGCGCGGATTCAATATTGAGAGTATCGCCGTAGGGCATAGTGAAACTCCTCGCCTATCGCGCATGACCATAGTAGTTGATGGGGCAACCACTATGGTCGAACAGGTCAGGAAGCAATTGGATAAGGTTATCGATGTTGTCAGGGTATCCGATATTACCGAGACCGAAATAGTTGCCCGAGAATTAGCCTTGATAAAAGTAAAAGCCAATTCAGTTACCCGCAGTGAGATTATACAGATAGTGGACGTATTCCGAGCGAACATAATAGATGTTAGCTCAGATTCTCTAACGGTCGAGGTTACTGGTGACGAAGATAAGATAGATTCCTTATTTAATCTCCTCCGCGGATTCGGTATCAAGGAATTAGCCAGGACAGGCCGCATCGCTATGACCAGGGGAGGCACAAATCCGCTACCGGTGGAAAGGGAGTCCCCTGACACTGCTACCAAGAAAAGAAAAACATAAATGTTGATTTAGCCCAGGATGTAATGTATTATTGAGTCAGCAATCTACAAGCGGAGGTGAGAAAATGTATCGCAAGATGCTCGTTCCTCTGGACGGTTCGGAGCTTGCGGAGATAGTCTTTACCTATGCCAAAGAACTTGCCGGCAGGCTAGACATCGAGGTAATTGTACTACATATTGTCACACCAGAGCGTGCACTTTTCGCCCATGCACAGCAGGCCTATCTTAAACAGTCAGTCGAAACTATCAGACGTCAGGCAAGAGAAGTTCAGAAGAAAACCGGCATTTCGGAAGGGGGTAAGCTTGTAGAAGTACGGGGTGAATTAGCCGTAGGTTCCCCGCCCGAGGAGATTCTTCGTTATTCCGAGAAAGAAAATGCCGACCTCATCCTCATGGCTACTCACGGCCGTTCTGGCGTCAGGCATTGGGCGCTGGGAAACGTGGCAGATAAAATCCTGCGTGTCTCCAAAGTTCCTGTTTTTCTTGTGCGCGCCGGGATTTCCGATGAGACTCCTTACGACAAGTGGCCGCAAAAAATAATACTAGTCCCATTGGACGGTTCCGAGCTAGCTGAGTCGGTGCTCCCACATGTCGAAATACTGGCAAAGCAGCGGAGTACCGAGCCAGTGAACGTAGTGTTACTCAGGGTTTGCGAACCGCCACTCACCACTTCTTATTACGCTACCGAGCTTTCCACGGTACCTCTGAACTGGGGGGATTATATCCAGCAAGAAACGGCGCGTAACAAACAGATGGCTGGTAATTACCTTGCTGGGATAGAGAAGCGGTTTAGAGACAGCAACATTAATGTACAATCAGAGGTACTATTTGGTAAAGCCGCTGAAGAGATTATTAACTATGCTAACAGAAATCCTTTTAGTCTAATTGTGATGGCTACACACGGGCGTTCTGGACTCAAGCGGTGGGTGTATGGCAGCGTTGCCGAGAATACTCTGCTCGGAGTTTCTAATCCCATATTGCTAGTCAGTCCACAATAGTACGATTCGTTAATAAACAACAAAAGGAGGAACAACTATGGCTACGATATATTATGACAAAGACTGTAACCTGAAATTGCTCGAACGGAAAATAATCGGTGTTATCGGCTACGGAAGTCAGGGACATGCTCATGCCCAGAACCTGAGGGATAGCGGTTGCCAAGTGCTAGTAGCTGAAGCAAAGGGGAGTAAAGGCTGGAGTAATGCAAAAGAGGCCGGCTTCAAGGTACTAACCGCCGCTGAGGTCGCAAAACAAGCCGATATCATTGTGATGCTGGTCCAAGACAACTTACAGCGAGAAATCTACTACCAGGATATTGTAAAAGGATTAGCCCCTGGTAAGATGCTAATGTTTGCTCACGGCTTTAATATTCATTATGGGCAAATTATCCCGCCGGCTGATGTCGACGTCAGCATGATAGCACCTAAAAGCCCGGGAAATATGGTGCGGCAGCTCTATACCGAAGGCATAGGAACTCCGGCAATAGTCGCGGTTCACCAAGATGCTTCGGGTAAGGCAAAGAGTATTGCCCTTGCCTACGCCAAGGGCATCGGCTGCAGCCGGGCCGGAGTAATCGAGACAACCTTCGCTGAAGAAACCGAGACTGACCTCTTTGGTGAGCAGACGGTGCTGTGCGGCGGGGTTACCTCACTGATAAAGGCTGGCTTTGAGACACTGGTCACGGCCGGCTATCAGCCCGAGATAGCCTACTTCGAAGTCCTTCACGAACTCAAGCTTATTGTCGACCTCATTTATCAGGGCGGTATAAGCCATATGCGTAATTCAGTAAGCGATACGGCCAAATATGGCGACCTTACCCGGGGTCCCCGAGTTATCGATGATATGGTCAAAGGGGAAATGGAACAAATCCTGTCTGAGATTCAGGATGGCAGCTTTGCTAAAGAGTGGATTCTGGAAAATATGGCCAGCCGGCCTGTTTATAACGCCTTGAAGCGTCAGGATGAAGAACATCTTATCGAGAAGGTTGGCGCTCAATTGCGCCAGATGATGCCCTGGCTAAAGAGTCCTGTAGAGAGACCAGCACCCAAGCTAGCGTCGGCGAAACGAACACGGGGATAATAAGACATTCTTTGGTTAACCTCACTCCCTTTACCCCCCTCTCCTGGCAGGAGAGGGGGAAGAGAGCTTTAAGAG
>JAZDPB010000014.1:0-4243 GCA_043797985.1 Chloroflexota bacterium | reverse complement strand
ATTGAAGACCCTGAGATAACTGTAGAGGAAGTAGAGGCAATTGACGAGAATGCAATATATATTGCGGCCAAAGCGATTGCAGACGTTGTCTTTGATGTGTTCATTTTCAAACAAGATTATTACATAATTGAGCATGAGTACCCTCTGGAAGTGCAGGACAGCGACTGGAATGAGGACTATGTGTGGGCGTACTTCACAGTTAATATCCCAGTCAACTTTTCAATCACCTTTGACGTGGAAAACAAGAATGTGGACACGTTTGAAGTTGATGGTTTCGACGAAGTGTTCGATTATTGCCGGTTCTGCGGGGCTGCTATACTTAGTGATGCTGCGGAGTCGTGCTACAAATGTGGTAAGGACTTTTTCTAGTTCACCGTATCCCCTTCCACGAATATTTTGGGTTCTCTTAGGTTGCACATTTCGTCATAATGTGTCCCGCCACAAGAACGCTTGATACTCAGCCTCGATTAGACCAGTTGATACTCAGCCGTGTTCCGGGAACTTTCCAGGGGAATGCCGGTGCTGAACGAACCGGAGTACATTTGACCTCATCACCATCATTGAAAACCGACATCTGGACTAGTTCCTCCAGCCATTCCTCGTTCAGCACTTTCTCCTTAATCTGGTTTACAATAGCCTGCTCCAGTCTGTCTTTGGGTAGCGACCTAGCGTTGCATGTCTCTGATCCCTGCTTGGCACTGCCGTTACAGGTATAGTAGTAATACTGGTGAGACTTGGCGCTCTTCCCGGTCATGGCATTTCCGCACGAGCAGAATATAAACCCACTGACCAAGAAATTGCTGGATACTGCGCGAGGATGAACAATCTGAGGTTTCTTGCTCCCCATCATCGCCTGTATTTGAAGGAAGACGTCCCTATTTATAATAGCAGGCCAAGCATTATCCACCCGGACCGGTGCGGCGCCGCTGTGTATGGCATGATGTCCCGGTCTTCCGCCAAGGACGAGACTTCCGGAGTAGGCCTCGTTGGTCAGCACCTTATGAACCGTCGTTGTACCCCAGCGCCGCCCCGTACTGGTAAGTAAGACGTCCTTGTTCAGAGCTTTGGCAATCTCTTTGCATCCCTTTTCTTTCAGTGCCATATCGAAGATACGGCGGACTATCTGATGAGAGGTGGATTCCTGCGGGTCCGGCGCGAGCTTGTACCTGGTCTTGTTCCCGTCTATTACGGGCACTTTGTGCAGGCCAAAAGGTGGTTTACTGCCCGTGTAGAAGCCGCGCTGGGTGCACTCTTTCAAGCCTCGTTTGATGTCCTCTCCCATGCTTTCACTGTAGAACTGGTCGATAGACTCGATCATCCCCTCGGTAAGATGGCCTGTCGGCGTGTCTTCCAACGGCTCGTTAATGGAGATGACTTTTATTCCTCGGTCTTTGAGAAGCTTCTTGTAGACTGCGGAGTCGAGTCTGTTTCTGGCGAATCGGTTTAGTTTCCAGACCAGTATAACTTTAAACTGAGGCGGCTTGGTCTTGGCCAGGGAGATCATTTCACGAAAGGCAGGCCTTGCATCGCTTGTGCCGGATTCGGCCTCATCGATAAACACTCTAACGACCCGGTAGCCATGCTTCGCGGCATATTCTTTCAAGGCCCGGATCTGGGCCGAGATAGATAAGTCCGTATCCTGGCTATCCGAGCTTACTCTGGCGTAAATAACTACATCCATCTTATCCTCCTCTATCCTGCTTTTTCTGTTACAGGGGACAATACTTGCATCGTCCCGGCACTATGCCTCGCAAAGCGATGACAGCTATCTCGTCATTCAGCTTCTCTTCAAGGCGTTCGAGTTCCTGTAGTGTCCTCACGATGTCACTGTATTCTTCCCACTGCTTAATGCGTGTTGTCCATTCGGTAATCGCTGTGCCTGCCAGTTCTTGATGTTCACTCCTGACTTTGCCCAGGGGGAATGGTCCGAATTGCATGTTTACAAAACCGTCCTCGGCTGGTAACAGTTTCAGGTGGTCCGTAACATTGAGGCCGGGCAGACCTTGGGCCCACCTTTCCGATTGGATTTTCAGGGCATCGATAAGCCCGGGGACTACACCATTCTCTTCATCGGTTAGTTGGCTCAGGCCCGGGTCGGATGGGAGGCTTGTTTCAACCATACTCCTAAGTTGCGTGGCGATTTCAACTCTCCTTGTGTTTAATTTTGCTCTCCGACTGAGATAGCCCCATATTGGAGACCTGGGCAGGTGCTCGCGCAGTGCGGCTCCTAAATACCCTTCGTACCGACCGTCAGAGATGGCGCTTTCATTTGGTATGTCAGCAAATCCCCCGGAAGAACGGACCGTCAGTCTTTCCGCATACCGGCAGAGGGCGGCGTAATGACGCTCTAAGGCGCCTCGCAATACCGTGCCCCGTGCCTCCTTGCTCTCCCTTTCCTGTTTGGCGGTTTCGAGATATTTCCGTACAGTTCGTGGGTCGTATCCGTCAGTGGATGCAATCTTGGGAGGCGACTCTCCACTTTCATTTCGCTCCAGCCAATTCTGAGCCTGCTCCACCTTTACCTGTGGTTTCTTTTGACGAGGTGACATTTTGTCCTCCTTATTCGGTAATTACGTTCTATCAAAGAGATTTTGCATATCAAGTAATGTCTGTTTAATGTCTCTTAATACATTTACGACATACATTTTGGTGTTTATAATAGATATCAATCTGTCTTGAGTTCTGTATTTATATTGTTCTTAATAAGGATTATAACAAGGTGCCAAGTAAAAAGCAACTAGCCAATCATAAAATAATTAGGACCAGCGGGCTGACTATTCTCGCCAGTATCCTGGCATCGTCTCTTGCGAGAAAAGAAGGTTCGCACGCTGAATCCTCGAATCCTTCGGATTTTCAGGTTGACTCCGGCGAGAAAGCCAAGAACGGGTTCGAATCAAGTAACGGGGGTAATAAAAGGCCTTGAAGACCTACCTGGAGGCGTTTGAAGTACAACTGCTTGAGAATCAGGCTGAGACTATGCGTGACCGTATCCTTATCCGTATCCTTTTTCACCTCGGTTGTCGGGTAACTGAAGCTATCGGTCAGGCGGCGGAAGATATTGACCTCGAACAAGGTCTGGTAACCATCCAGCACTTGAAGACACGTCTCCGACTATCCTGCTCAAATTGCGGGTCAGCCTTGGGCAGAACCCACGTTTACTGTCCCGGATGCGGATCTAGCATTAAAGACGCCGTAACAAAGGAGCTTGAGCACCGCCGACAGCGGGTGCTACCTATCGACAGTGAAACTCTGAGACTGCTTAAGGAATTCATTGACAGCGGGGGACCTGTATTACGCAATGGGAGGCATCTAATTTTCGGCATCAGTCGTCATAGAGCCTGGCAAATAGTAACCAGATGTGCGGGGAAGGCAGGGCTTCCTAAACTCACGAATCCGGATACCGGTAAGGTCCACTACATCAGCCCTCATAGACTAAGGGATTCCTTTGCGGTCAATGCCATGAAGGTCAATGATACCGGCGATGGCCTGCGTATGCTGCAGGAACACATGGGCCATGCCAGTTTCAACACCACAGCCAAGTACAGGAAGATTTCTGGCCAAGAGCACCGTAACTGGTACGACAGTCTGTGGAATAAGGGTAAATAATAGCCATGCTGCTTCGGCCCGGGACGGGAAAGAGTCACATCGCCATCGCCCTTACCGTGGCCGCCATCCAAGCAGGCCACACCGCCCTCTACCGCTCCGCCTTTGACCTCGCCCAGGACATGGCTGAGGCCGAAGCCACCGGCACCCGCAAGGAAGTCGTCGCCCAGCTCTGTAAAGTGGATCTGCTGGCGCTGGAGGACCTGGGGATGAAACGCTTGCCGCCCACGGCCGCCGAAGACCTGCTCGAAATCTTTGTGCGCCGCTACGAGAAAGGAGCGGTCATTCTGACTACCAACCGTCCTATGGAGGACTGGGGTCAGGTGCTGGGAGACACCGCGGCCGCCGGCGCTATCCTTGACCGCTTCCTGCACCACGCCGAGGTCATCCGGCTGCAGGGAAGCAGTTATCGAATGCACAACCGAAGAGAGCTGTGCAGCAAACAACAGACCGAGGAAACCTTGACCGGAAAAACCGAATGAGTTATCCTTTAACTACCTACCAGTGGCCGCTTTTGAGCCGCCCCCGAGTGGCCGGTTTTAGGTGCCCCGTGACAGTAATTATGCCCCTGGCTGGCTGGATGCTTGTGGGAAGCTCAGACTTAGGCGTCGGATACATTATTTTAGCCGGATTTTGTGGC
>JAZDPB010000007.1:0-2706 GCA_043797985.1 Chloroflexota bacterium | reverse complement strand
CTAAGATAGTTTTACTAAGAGTCTCTGCGTACCGATCATGACCATCTCTTCACGCTGGTTTATAATCTTGGTTTCATAAGTCAGGATGCCCCTATCTTTATCCTTAGGCTTCAGGTCTTTGACGGTCAGCTCGACATGAATGGTATCGCCAATTTTAACAGGAGCGGTAAAGCGCACGTCCTGCCACCCTTCAAAACCGAGCAGTTCTTTGGGCGTATAAACGTACGGCCCTAGCCTAGCGGCAAGTCCGGTACTTACGTTAAAGGCTATAAAGCCATGAGCAATCCTCTCGCCAAATATGGATTTTTTCATATACTCGGCATCAGTGTGAAGCGGAGTCCAATCGCCCACAAGCGCTGACCATAGAACAAAGTCTGATTCCGTTATAGTTCGAGCCGGGGTTACGAACTTCTCGCCTATACTGTAATCATTCAAGACTCTTTTCTCCATGAATTCCTCCAGCCGCTTTTGGCTGCGACTTATGGTTTCCGCTCGACAAGTGCTCTATGCACGCTGCTGTTTACCACTTCATTTCGCTGATTCAATGTTTGGTGCTCATATACAATCAGCCCTCTCTTATCATCTTTGGGTTTTATCTCTTTAACCTCAACCTGGCTGTAGATGGTATCACCAATCTTGACCGGCTTAATAAAGTTGATATAGTCAAATCCGTAGAAAGCAATCAGCTTCTTAGGCATATGTTGGTAAGCACCCACCCTTAGTAAAAGACAAATGCCGAGGCTGAACGCGTATAAATCAGGTACAATCCTTTCCCCGAAAATGCTCTTCTTAGCGTACTCAGCATCGTTATACAAAGGATGCCAGTTTCCTGTAAATGCCGTGTATAAAACAATGTCAGTTTCGGTAACAGTTCGGGCGGGACTAACGAATTTTTCGCCGACAGAATAGTCCTCTAGGTACACCTTCTCCATTCTTACCCTTTCACTGTTGATAAATCCAATTTACCCAGATATCCTTGCATGACTAAACGTGCTTAATCCCAACTACCATCAAAGACATGGACACCATGTTGCAACCAGTTTGAGTACAATTACCGAAGTTTATCATAGCACTCACACAGGTGATAGTCAATAGCTTGTGAGGCTCCCGCGAAAGTCTCCTGTAGATACGTAAAAACAGGTAGCAAAAAGGGTATTTACCCCAATCCATTCTGGTAGAATAGCTTTGGAAGAGAGACCAGACTATCAGAAGGAGGGAATAAATACCCCATGCACATTATACAGGCCCCGTTGTTCGATTTTGAAGGCCTTCATCGCCGACAAAGGTAACGACCGCCTGACGATGATCCTGGAAGCGATCCCGGCGGAAAGACTCATCGCCGCTTTGGAGAGGGATCACTGGACAGGCAGGAAAGGGTACTCGGTACGAGGGATGTGGTCAGCCCTCATCGCCGGGGTACTGTATCAATGCGAATCCGTGGCGGCAGTGGCCAGACTCTTGGAGCGGGACAAGGACGTCAGGATGGTTTGCGGCTTCAGCAAGGACAACCTGCCCGGTGAAGACGCTCTGGAGCGTTTCCTCAAGAAGCTGGCACGGCATGAGAAATTGCTGGAGGAATGCTTCACCGGTCTGGTAGAACGGCTGAGAGAGCTTCTGCCCGGCTTTGGCGCCAAGCTGGCGGTGGATAGCACGAACATCGAGGCCTATTCCAACGGCCATCGCAAGAACCCCTCAGACCCTGATGCTCGCTGGGGTGCTAAGGGCGCAGGCCATCATGGCGGGCCAAAGGCAAATTCAGAGGCAGGGGGTAAGGCAGGCGTAAGAAAGGGCAAGAAGCGCGACCTGTACTGGTGGTTTGGCTACAAGCTTCATATGGTGGTGGACGCCGTGTATGAGTTGCCGGTTTCTTTTATCGTGACCCCAGCGAACGAGGCGGACACCAGTCAGATGAAGGCGCTGCTGGCGAAGGCTGTGCCTGAGAAGAGCAAAGCCAGGCTCGAGGCCGTTATCACGGATAAAGGCTACGACAGCCAGGACAACAACAGGCTCGTATTTCTGGAGTATAAAGCGGCGCCCATCATACCCATCAGGGAACGGGAGGACGCGCAACTGCCGGATATCTGCAATGCCAAAGGCACACCGACATGCAGTTGCGGGTTGGAGATGGCCTACTGGGGCAGGGATGGAAACTATCTCAAATACCGTTGCCCCGAGGCAGCAGGTAAGGGAAAGTGCCAGTCACGTTTCAAGTGCACAGACTCCCCGTATGGCTATGTGCTTAAGCTGCCCATAATGCAGGATCCCAGGAGACACCCGCCCGTACCCAGGGAGACCAAGAAGTGGGAAAGACTTTACCGCTTGCGCACGTCTGTTGAGCGAGTGAACAGTCGAGTAAAAGAGTTGCTCGGATTGGGACAGATAACGGTGAGGGGGATAGCCAAGGTCACGGCGAGGTCGTTGCTCAGCCTGCTGGTGATGCTGGCGGCAGCGGTCGGCATGGCCCAGCGCCACAGGTTGAAGGAACTGCGCGTCCTGGTAAGTTAACACGCCATCCGCAGAAGAGCCCAACCACAATGGGTAGGGTTACTATGCCCCGAAATCGCCGTCGGCCTCCATCAGAAGTCAAAAACGCTCCTCAACACTGATCTTCACGCCTCCATCAACCCTTGAGTCCAGTCTGGCAATGCTTCGACGAGGTCGACGCCTCCTCCCAAGTCCACTGCGAGCGCGTTTCGCGGGAAGCTC
>JAZDPB010000181.1:0-5824 GCA_043797985.1 Chloroflexota bacterium | reverse complement strand
TACATGGAAAATGCTTGACCGGCAGGCGCTAATGTCCCCAGAACAATGAGAGCCGGGTCTAATTTCATCATATCCTGGGCTAGTGGCGTGCTTGAAGCTGTCATTACCTGATAAGCCCTCGCTTCCAAAGTCCGCCGTAGTGCTTCGGCAAAGTCAGGCTCGTCATCTATGATTAATATCCTATTATTCGCCATTTTACATTCCCTCCTTGGTCAAAATTCGATTGCCCCGCTCAATTTCATCTACATTCTAAGGATGTACGACTACGCGGGCGGCCTCTAAAATATCAGGCACCATTTTTTCATTACCCACTGCCATGATATGTACCCCATGGCAGAGGTTCTCCTCCCTTATCGTCCTTATCAATCTTGCGGCTATCTCTATCCCTTTCTGAAGTCCCTTCCCCTTCTCCGCAGTAGCTAGCTCGTCAGTGATTGCCTGCGGAACAATTATTCCGGGGACATTCTCGCTCATATACCGAGCCATCCGGGCAGAAACTAGGACTATAATACCCGCCAGGATTTTGACGTTAAACTGAGAGGCGTATTGCATGAACCGGCGCAGGCTAGCAAGGTCAAAAATGCCCTGCGTCTGGAAGAACTGTGCCCCGGCAGCAACTTTCTTTTCGAACTTAATGAGCTGCGGCTCAATAAAGTCGGCTTCGGGGTGAACCGAAGCCCCGGTACAAAACTTGGGCGCACCTTTGAGCGCATTACCGCCCATGTCTGTTCCTGACTCCATCGTTCTTACCATCTTCAGCAATTGGATAGAGTCCAAATCAAAAACAGGCTTGGCATCTTTATGGTCTCCTACATCAACGCAGTCTCCAGTAAGACAAAGTACGTTAGTGATACCCCTTGAATAGGCATGCAAAAGGTCTGCCTGAAGTGCCAACCGATTACGGTCACGACAGGTCATTTGAAGGATGGGTTCACCACCGTGCTCCTTCACCAGAAGACAGCCGCCCAATGAAGGAAAACGCATTACCGAACTCTGGTGGTCGGTAACATTGATGGCATCAACCTTGTCTTTAAGCAAATCGATATCGTGAACCATTTCCGAAATATCTGCACCTTTGGGAGGCCCAATCTCAGTAGTGACCATGAATCCATTAGAGCTGAGTTTTTCCTCAAACAGCGAACTAGCCATTATCCCCTCCCGTATCGATATTAGCTTTGCTTATGAGTTTTTTTGGTCTCGGAATTGCCCGGAAATTCCTCGGAGGATAATATCGGCGCATTTTGTCCAGTTGCTGCAATCTTTCCAGACGCTTATAGATTAATATCCAGGCACAATCTGCATCTTTGCTAGCTTCGCATTTACCATTTTTGGTACCGGCACATGGGCCGTTCAGTATTCCCTTGGTGCACCTGGTAATAGGACAAATGCCCGCCGTGTTTTCCAGTCTGCAGTCGCCGCAGGCGGCGCACCGCTCATCCCAGACTCCTATCTCTTTAGCCATTCCCATGAACGAGGTATTAACGCCAGGCAAAGTCGGAATATCAGGGAAACGTTCAGCAATAGCTTGAACCCCAATGCCGCACCCCAGCGAAAGGATGGCATCCACCTCCCCGACTTTATCGGCGAGTAGCTCGACGAACTCTGGTTCACACTGCCTTTTTAGAACATACTCGGAAAAGGCATGAGTTCCGTTTCCACTTCTCGCCTGCGCCATATTTAAGGCATTCCGGAGATAAGATACCTCACGCTCACCACCAGCATCGCAAACTGTCATGCAGGTACCACAACCAACGATTAATACCCGCTGATAAGGGGCAATCATTCGTCTTGTTTCCTCTAGAGGCTTCTGCTGTGCAACAATCACCTTTTCACCTCCTGCCTTATTACTGAGCCCAAATAAAGTTCGCCTATTCGCTGCGAGAATTTATCCAGCTCGGCAGCGATGTTAGCGTGGGCAGTATCTGGGACGAAAGCCCGCACACGCTCCGGCTCAATCCCGAGGTCCTTCAGGGTTTTCTTAACCTTACCAACTCGCTGGCGAATCCAATCAGCAGTATCTTCCCGGGCACACTGCTCCCCGCAACCCGCAATGAAGACCCCCTCGGCACCCATCTCGAAGGCACGCAATATGTGCTCAGACTCTACCTTAGCGATGCAAAGAACGGGCACAATCCAGACACCAGCTTTAACTCCCCGCCACATACCAGCTAGAGTGCCTGTACCGAAAAGTCCGTACTGGCAGCAGAAACCGATAACGAGAGGTTTCAACTTCGATTCGGCCACCGACCTTAGAGTATGACTTAGCTCCTCGGTTATTTGCCGGCGGTCATATGGTTTTCTCAGAACAATCGCCTTAGCTGGACACTCAGCTACGCAGATTCCACAAGCTTGACACTGGTCAACTGCTATCTGGATAGTACCACTAGCATCCAACTTAGGTACATGGTACGGACAAACGCGTAGGCAGGTAAGGCAAGTAGCACACTTATCTTGAAACAGAATCTCAGCGCCTACGCCGCACCGCAGACATCTTCTGGCTTCATTGACCGCGGCTTGCCAGTCGTAAACGAGTTCGACCGGTTCGAAGTCCTTGGTTCGAGCTTCGGCAGGAAGGACATGCGGCTCAAGCCGACTTATTTTTCTTATCACCTCCAGGGTTTCAGGTATAAGGTCACCCGTTAATGTTTTTACCTCCTTTTCGGGTAGGGGATATTTGTGTTGAAGGTAATCATCAATACGCCTAGCCGCCCGCCTACCGGCAGCTAGCGCTTCGGTTACTGTGGCTGGTCCAGTTACTGCGTCTCCTCCGGCAAAGACGCCGGCTCTGTTGGTGGTCAGCGTCACCGGATCAACTTGGATAGTGCTTCCCTTACCCAAGCGGAGTCGAAAATCACCTGGAGTTTGCGGTGCCTGCCCGATGGCGGTAATCAGCGTATCGAATTCATTAACGAACTCGCTACCCGGAATCACCACGGGACGCCGCCTGCCATCAGCGTCCGCTTCACCAAGCTCCATCTTTACGCAGTTTACAATCAGGTGCCCATTTTCCCTTTTGATTTGGTTCGGTACCACTAGGTACATTATCTCTATCCCTTCCTCTAGGGCTTGTTGTACTTCCTCAGGATTTGCTGGCATCTCCGCTCGACTGCGCCGGTAGAGCACAACTACCTTTCTTGCTCCCAGCCGGGCTGCAGTGCGTGCCACATCAAGAGCTACATTACCCCCACCGACAACAGCAATCCTTTCCCCGAGGGATGGTTTGAGCCCAAGGTTTACTTCACGCAGGAAGGTCGCTCCATCTATCACTCCAGGGTTTTCTTCCCCTTCAACTCCCATCCTGAGGCTTTGATGAGCACCGATGGTTATGAAAATAGCCTTATATCCCAGCTCAAAGAGCAGGTCCAGAGAGACGACGCGTGTATTCGTCCTGATTTCGACCCCCATCTGATTCAGCCTTTGAACTTCGACATCGAGCACTTGATGGGGAAGACGATACTCCGGAATTCCTACACGCAGCATACCCCCAAGCTCTGAGTGGGCTTCAAAGACGGTTACCGGATAACCGGACTTCCTTAAATAGTAAGCACAAGCCAGTCCTGCCGGGCCTGACCCGATTATGGCGACTTTATCCTGGTGGGCGGTCTCGGCTTCAGCCTGGACCATCCGGTCGCCGCCGAACTCTACCGCGAATCTTTTTAGAGACCGTATAGCTACCGGTTTGTCTACCTGGCTGCGCCTGCAGGCATCTTCACAGGGATGAGTACAAACATATGCGCAAATTGAAGGAAAGGGATTGCCATTTCTTATAACCTGTAATGCCTCCATTATTCTTCCCTGAGCAACCAGGTCAACATATTCCCTGACATCCATATGCAAAGGACACGAAGCCTGGCAGGGAGGCATAAGACTGTGGTCTAGAAATTTTTCTGTCCGATAAGTTTGGCTGTCCGGGGTGTTTCTTCCTGAAAACATGATGCACCCGCCTTATCAACAGTCTATATTTATATGTTATCCGATTGGTGCAATGAAGCAATAGGAAATGTCCTAATACCCGATGCTCTATTATTAGGAATTATTATGGGGAAAGACCTAAATCTGCATATAGGGAAAGACCTGGTAGGAAATACAAGTTGAATAAGGGAGGGTTAATATCCGTTTATCAAAGATTTATTATCTGTCGGCGTATGGCGAATTTGATGAGGTCAGTCCGGTTATGGATATTTATTTTATTCATCAGGCTAGTTTTGTACCACTCTACAGTCTTGGGACTAACCACCAGCATATCAGCTATTTCCCGGGTAGTATGTCCTTCAGCGGTCAGCTTGAGCACTTCCCTCTCCCTATCAGTCAATTGCTGATAGGGGTCTTTCTCCCCCTGAGCGCCGAGTTTTTGCTGGCATTGCTCAACAACAGCGGTGGCAGCCGAAGGGGATAGAAAGGACTCGCCTTGGTAAATAGCCTGAATAGCTGAAGCTAACTCGGAAAAGGCGGACATTTTGGTAACAAAGCCTCGAGCCCCTGCTTCAATTATAGGGATGACATACTCACCATCATCGTATTGAGTCAATGCTAACACCTTGGTTGCCGGGAATTCTCTTCGTATTCGGCGTGTTGCTTCGAGTCCACCCATGACTGGCATAGCTAGGTCCATAAGTACCACATCTGGAGTTAGCTCTCTTATTTTTTCTAGGGACTCCTTGCCATTAGCCGCCTCGCCGACGACCTGTATGTTTGCGGCGAGGGCCAATAAAGCCCGAATACCCTCTCTCACCAAAGTATGGTCATCGACTATGAGCACTCTTATCTTCTTCATCAGTTACATCCATATTAATTGGCACCTTGGCGATGACCTTAGTTCCTCGCCCTGGTGCAGATTCAACAAAACCAGCACCACCTAACATACTGGTCCTTTCCCTCATAATGAATAATCCAGCACCTCGACCAGTAGACTCAACCTGTGTCAATTTGCTGACATCAAAGCCCTTACCGTCATCTTGAATCTCCAGCACGCACTCCTTAGCGTCGCACCTGAGCTTGATGGAAACATTTTTAGCCTTGGCATGCTCGACAATGTTACCTACTGCCCCTTGAGCGAAACGGAAAAGTGTTACCTCGATTTCTGGAGCGAAACGCTGGTCAGTGCCCTCGAATTCCGTAGATACTTCAATGCCCTGAGGCTCAAGGGTGCTCCTGGCATATCGGTTAATTGCTGCTGCCATTCCAAGCTCATCCAGCAAGGTGGGACGCAGTTCCTTCATCAGTTGTACTATCTCATAACTGGCATGGACTGTGTAGGCATGTATCGACTTAAGCCTATTGATGAATTCAGCGTCCATACCTTTCATTTCCGCCATTCCGATAAGGGCCTGCAGATTTAGGGTTAGGCTAGTGAGGGATTGGCTAGTTTCATCATGTAGCTCTCGAGCGATTCTTTTACGCTCCTGCTCCTGGGCAGTCAGAGCATACTGAAGAAGCACTCGATTTCTTTCACCTACCCTTGCCAACCGCTCGTACAACCTCGCTTGCTCAATCGTAGTGCCAAGATAATCACCGATGGAATTAAGTAGGGAAACATCATCTGCTCCGAACCGTCCAGCCACATGGCTGGCAACATTCATTACACCTACTACCTTATCCTTTACTTTTAACGGAATGCTGACAAATCCCCTGAGACCTTCGGCACTTGATAAATCGAGATTTGCCGTATGTGGTTCCTTGGAAATATCCTCCAAAAGAATAGATTCGCCGGTCTGTGCTACTCTTCCCGCTATCCCTTCACCAAGAGATATCCGTATGTCCTCGGTATACTTAGTGAATAAGCCACGCTGTACCCGATAATATAATCTTCCTGTCCTCTCGTCTA
>JAZDPB010000174.1:0-60327 GCA_043797985.1 Chloroflexota bacterium | reverse complement strand
TTTTATAGGGGGTATTGACAAACCGAGAAGGATATGCTAGCATGATGGCATACGGCAATCGGTTGCCGTCCACCAAAGGGAATCGAAAAGATGAAAAGGATTTATGTTAAAGAAGACATTTGCATGGGCTGTCATCTCTGTGAGGTGTATTGCCGGTTCCAACATGCACAATCGAAAGACCTGATTAAGGCTTTCAAGCACGAGTCACCACCTATCTTACCCCGACTCCGCGTGGAAGAAAGAGGCTCAGTATCCTTCTCAGTGCGCTGCCAACAGTGCGATGAAGCCCCGTGTGTTCAGGCTTGCCTTACCGGTGCGCTTACTCGTGACCCGATGAGTTCCTTGGTCAAGGTAGATGAGAAACGATGTATTGGTTGCTGGACATGTTTGTTGGTTTGCCCTCTAGGTGCAATAAGGCAGGATAAAGAACAAAAGAAGGCATTTAAATGTGACCTATGTGAGGGGAAAATATCCCGGCATGTGTTGCCAATTGCCCTAACGAAGCGCTGGTATGTATCGAGTTGCAAGAGGACGGTTAATTAAATATATTTAAAGGAGGCGTATCATGTCATACGATTGGGGACCTCACTATCTCGTTCCTACCGGTGTTATCAAAACCTATTCAGGGAATGTGCTATTGCGTGAAGAATACGACCAAGCTAGACTATACAAGGAGCTAGAAGAGTTGGGCCTCACCGGGCGTGTTGTCAGGATAAACAACCCCTGGTATTACCGGAAAAAGAATACTGATACCTGGATTCAAATCGGAGAATCACAGGACGAACACAAATCTTTCTCCGTCAGGTGGGACACAACCAATCTGGAAAACGGTCAATATGAAATAATGGGATTAATGCATGTCTTTATCGAAGAAGAAAACGATGGTAAGGGAAGGGCTATCGCCCGGGAGAACATAGTAGAAGTTACTGTTAAGAATTGAACCTCAATAAGCAAGCAAAGGGAAAAGCAGGATGATTGCTATAATCGATTATGGTGCTGGCAATTTGCGTAGCGTGGTAAACGCCATAAGCAAACTGGGCTACAAGGCGAAGATAACCAATAGCCCCCACGAAATGTTTACTGCCCAAGGGGTCATCCTCCCTGGGGTTGGAGCAGCGGCTGACACCATGACTAACCTGGAGACGCTGGGACTGGTCAACCCGATTCGGCAATTTATTGCCGAAGGTAAACCTTTCCTTGGTGTTTGCCTCGGACTTCAAATTTTATTTACCACCACCGAAGAAGACGGTGGTCATGAATGCCTGGACATTATACATGGAACGGTACGCAGGCTTCCTGTCGGGTTAAAGGTCCCACACATGGGTTGGAACCAGGTGAGGCAGAAGATTTCTCACCCGATTTTCGATGGCATACCGGATGAAGCTAACTTCTACTTCGTGCACAGCTATTACGTAGAACCTAATGATAGGTCGCTGGTCGCTGGCGAAACCGAATATGGTATCCCGATATGCAGTGTCCTCACCCGGGGCAATCTGATAGCCACCCAGTTTCACCCGGAAAAGAGCGGTGAGCTTGGACTTAAGCTTTATGATAATTTCATCAAACTTGCCCTGGGAAAAGGAAAAAAGAGGGTATAGCCGGATTAGGTAGGAATAAATGGCAAAGACAGAGAAAACAAAGTATTTGATTATCGGGAATTCCGCCGGAGGTATTGGCGCTGCTGAAGCTATCCGTGAGACAGACAAGGCAGGGACCATCACCATAATTTCCGATGAGCCTTACCCTGCCTACTCAAGACCGCTTATCTCTGAGTATCTAGCTAATAAGTGCCCACTGGAGAGGATGCTATTCCGTTTGCCTGATTTCTATGATAAGAACAACATCCGTGTCCTCCTAAATGAAGAGGTAGCGCAGGTTAACTTCAATAACCGTAGCATTAATCTGAATAGCGGGCGAACGCTAACCTGGCAGAAATTACTGTTTGCCACCGGCGGCTCACCCATCGTTCCCAAAATAGAGGGTATCGGGCTAGAAGGAGTTTTCACTTTTACTAAGCTTGACGATGCCAAGACAATCGACGAACTCCTGAACCACTACGGAAGAAAGGTCAGGGCTATTGTCATTGGTGGTGGCCTCATCGGTATAAGTGTTACTGAAGCGTTGGTGAAGCGAGGAGTTGAGGTTACCATCGTTGAGATGAAGGAACGGATTCTGAATACTATTCTCGATGAAGAAGCATCAGCTTTGGAGGAGAAGGCTCTGACACAGGCTGGCGTTGAGATAATAACCGGACGTACGGTGGTGAAAATTGGCAGCTATTTGCCTGGTGAAGCCACTGGTGTCAACCTGGATAATGGACAACCGATACCATGCGAGATGGTGGTTGTAGCTATCGGCGTCAAGCCACGCACTGAGCTTGTAGCTGACACCCAGATAAGGACGAACCGCGGCATAGTGGTCGACCGTCATATGGCTACATCTATAAATGATGTTTATGCCTGTGGTGATGCCGCTGAGGCTTACGATTTCGTCTATGGAGAGAATCGGCTTGCTCCAGTATGGCCTAACGCCTACATGGGAGGAAGGATTGCAGGTTTAAATATGTCCGGCATTCCAGCTGAATATCGGGGGGGGAACGGCAATAAACTCCATGAAATATTTCGGGATGAATATTGTCTCGGCTGGCATGGCAATCCCACCTGATGATAGTTTCGAGGTAATCACCACCAAACACGACCATCTCTATAAGAAGATGGTCTTAAAAGACGGACTGATAACAGGCTTGGTCTTTAGTGGCGATATCGAGAAGTCAGGCATTATCTACAATCTCATGAAAGACAGAATAAATGTCGACAGCTTCAAGCAGTCTCTGGTTGATGATAATTTTGGCCTGGCATCTCTCCCTGAAGAAATCTGGCGACCGCAATTAGCATTACCAACATCAAAATCAACTTCCCTGGTAACTTCCGTAGAAGTGCCCGAGGAGATGCTTGTCGGCGAGTAGCACTCATATTTTAGGAGGAGCTATAGTGAAAAACCTGAGACAAGTAAATAACCCGAACCAAGATGACAAGGTAATTGACGCCTGCTCCATATTCGGAGCTATGGATACCTCAGGCGAGAGGTTTTCTGGAGAAGGTGTCATCAAGGCTATTGCTAATATGCATGACCGTGGCAATGGGCTGGGTGGTGGATTTGCCATCTATGGCCTATACCCCGAATATGCTGACTTATACGCCTTTCACCTGATGTATCTTAGCCAGAGTGGACAGCAAGAAACAGAAGCATTTCTACGGGCAAATTTTCACCTGATGTACCAGGAAGAAGTACCTACCCGACCGACATCAAATGTGACAAATCCCCCGGCAGTATGGCGCTACTTTCTTGAGATAGAACAGCAACAACTCAAGAAGCAATCCGAAGATGATTATGTTGTAAGCAAGGTAATGGAGATAAATACACAGTTGGGCGATAGCTTTGTCTTTTCTAGCGGTAAGAATATGGCAGTGTTCAAGGGTGTAGGCTACCCCGAGGATGTAGCTGATTACTTCCGCTTGGAGGAGTACGAAGGTTACCTATGGACGGCACATGGGCGTTTTCCCACCAATACACCCGGGTGGTGGGGTGGAGCTCACCCGTTCTGCATGCTGGACTGGACTGTGGTCCACAACGGTGAGATTTCATCCTACGGAATAAATCGTCGTTACTTAGAACAATTCGGCTACCATTGCACAATGCAAACCGACACCGAGGTAGTAGCTTATGCTATCGACTTGCTCATGCGTAAGCACAACCTGCCACTGGACATAGTGGCCAAAATACTGGCACCGCCTTTCTGGAACGACATTGAGCGCATGCCACAAGAAGAGCAAAAGCTAATGCAAGCTCTACGTCAGGTATATGGTAGCTTACTCTTGAACGGACCGTTCACGATAATAGTTGCTCATCACGGGGAAATGATTGGACTGACCGACCGTATCAGATTACGACCACTGACCGTCGGAGAAAAGAGTAACATGATATATCTTTCGTCCGAAGAGTCTGCTATCCGCCTGATATGTCCTGAACTGGACAGAACGTGGATTCCAGCAGGTGGCGAACCAGTGATAGGTAGATTAAAAACGGTATTCCAGGCGCAATCTATAACTAATAAGGAAGCAATAACCGCCGGGGAAGCGATGTAAAATGCTGACGAAAAGAATTATTCCCTGTCTCGATGTGAAGGATGGCCGGGTGGTGAAGGGCGTGAAGTTCCTTGACCACCGTGACGCCGGCGACCCGGTGGAACTGGCTGCCTTCTATAACAAAGAGGGTGCCGATGAGCTGGTATTCTACGACATCACTGCTTCCAGTGACGAACGCCCGATTATGCTGAAGATAGTGGAACATACCGCTAGCCAGATATTTATTCCCTTCACTGTCGGTGGGGGACTGCGCACTGTGGAAGACATGCGGTTGATGCTGGAATCCGGTGCCGATAAGGTCTCCATCAACACGGCGGCAGTACTCAATCCAGAACTGATAACCGAAGGTGCTCATCGCTTCGGTAACCAGTGTATCGTGCTGGGTATGGACGCTAGGAGAGTGGTCAACTCAAATCCTGCCCGGTGGGAAATCTTTACCTACACCGGGGTAGGTGGGGGACGCGCTACCGGCTTAGACGCAGTTGAGTGGGCGAAGAAAGCAGTCATGCTGGGTGCCGGTGAAATTGTGGTGAATAGCATTGACGCCGATGGAACTCGAGCCGGATACGACCTGGAACTGCTTAGAGCAATTTCAGAAAGTGTCACTGTGCCGGTGGTAGCCAGTGGTGGTGCTGGCAAGCCGGAAGACCTGTACCAGGCGCTGGTTTCAGGCAAAGCGGATGCAGTCCTGGCTGCCAGTATTTTCCACTACGGGACTTACTCTATTACAGAAGTAAAGGAATACCTGGCAAAACGGAAAGTTCCAGTACGAATTTAAGGGGAGAACAGTGAAAACCTATTTGGCACCGAAATTCTTAATAAGAAGAGACCCTGAGCGATGTATCCAATGTCAGGTGTGTGTCAACCAGTGCTCTTTCGATACTCATTACTATGATGTTGAGGATAATGAAGTAAAGAGCCGAGAGGAGAACTGCGTTGGCTGCCATCGCTGCGTGCTCTTTTGCCCTACCCGGGCGCTGACTATCAGTCGAAACCCGTTAGACTATCGCGAGAACTACAACTGGCGCCCGGATGTAATCGAGGACATCATTAAGCAGGCAGAGACCGGCGGAGTGCTCCTTACCGGGATGGGTGACGATAGAAACCAGCGTATTTACTGGGACCACCTGGTGCTTAACGCCAGTCAGGTAACCAATCCATCCATCGACCCACTCCGTGAACCGATGGAGCTTACCACTTATCTTGGGCGAAAGCCTGACCGAATAGAACTCAACTCAGACCACCTAAGTATAAAGACAGAACTGGCTCCCCAGGTAAAGCTGGAGGTCCCGGTGATGTTTGCTGCCATGTCATATGGTGCGGTAAGCCTTAATGTTCATGAGTCTCTTGCTATGGCGGCTACCGAGATGGGTACTCTGTGGAACACTGGTGAAGGAGGGCTTCACCATAAGCTATACAAGTATGGGGAGAATACCATTGTCCAGGTAGCTTCTGGGCGTTTCGGTGTTCATTCCGAATACCTGGATGTAGCCAAAGTAATCGAGATTAAGATTGGCCAGGGAGCCAAGCCTGGCATTGGTGGGCACCTCCCAGGAGAAAAGGTAAGTGCTGAAGTGTCGTTGACGCGGATGATTCCGCAGGGTACGGACGCCCTATCGCCCGCACCGCAGCATGATATTTACTCTATTGAAGACCTGGCGCAGCTTATATATGCCCTGAAGGAGGCAACTAACTATACCAAGCCAGTATCGGTCAAGATTGCCGCTGTCCATAACTCGGCGGCAATCGCCAGTGGTATGGTGCGTGCCGGAGCTGACATCATTGTTCTTGATGGTCTGAGGGGAGCCACTGGCGCTGCCCCCAAGATTATCCGTGACAATGTAGGCATTCCGATTGAGATGGCACTGGCCACGGTGGATAGCCGTTTACGCCAGGAAGGGATACGAAACCAAGCTTCTATTGTGGTCTCTGGTGGTATCAGAAATAGCGGTGATGTGGCCAAGGCTATCGCTCTGGGTGCCGATGCCGTGTACATCGGAACAGCGGCGCTGGTAGCTCTGGGCTGTACCGTCTGTCAGCAATGCCATACCGGAAAATGTGCCTGGGGTATATGCACCACCGACCTCCGACTGACAAAGAGAGTGAATCCCGAAATTGGTGCCCGCCGACTGTCCAACCTGCTCCGCGGCTGGAGCAGTGAGATAAAAGATATACTGGGTGGGCTTGGCGTCAACGCTATCGAGAGCCTCCGTGGCAATCGGCTACACTTAAGGGGTATCGGACTTACCGATACCGAACTCGAAACCTTAGGGGTAAGATTAGCGGGGAGTTGAAGATGAAATCTGAAGTATGCTCGACGATAAAGATAGACGCCGCTGGCGTTTATTACCGGGAGCTTAATGCCAAGCTTAGAGAGATAGTCTCAAATGGCACCGAGAGAATCGAGCTCCACAATGTCTGTGGGCAAAGATACATTGGTACCGACCTAAACAAGCCAATAGATATTGAGATATTTGGCACTCCCGGTAATGACCTAGGAGCCTTCATGGATGGACCCCGGGTTATTATCCACGGCAACGCTCAAGACGGCTGCGGCAATACCATGAACAGCGGCGAAATAATCGTTCATGGCCATGCCGGAGACATTATCGGCTTATCAGCTAGAGGTGGCGAGATTTTCGTTCGAGATGATGTTGGGTATCGTGCCGGCATCCACATGAAAGAGTATCAGGATAAGAAACCCATGCTGGTTATCGGCGGCACTGCCCAGGACTTCCTCGGCGAGTATATGGCCGGTGGTGTCTTGGTTCTACTGGGGCTTAATCTCGCTGAAGGGGAACATCACAAAGCAAAATTTATCGGCACCGGAATGCACGGCGGTGTCATCTACTTAAGAGGGAGCGTAGAAACCTATCAATTGGGTAAAGAAGTCGGCGTC
Source organism: Chloroflexota bacterium (assembly GCA_043797985.1). Taxonomy (GTDB): domain Bacteria; phylum Chloroflexota; class Dehalococcoidia; order Dehalococcoidales; family UBA2162; genus JAZDPB01. The sequence continues at coordinate 53,283 of JAZDPB010000174.1, read as the reverse complement.
GCTGAACTGGACGAGAAAGACTACTCGATTCTTGAGCAATTAGTAAATAAATTCGCTGCGTACTTCGACTATAAGGCCAAAGCGATACTAAGTCGCCAGTTTGTAAAACTGTTCCCTCGCTGGCTCCGACCTTATGGTAGGCTCTATGCCTACTAAAGTGACGAGGTAACATATGATAGGTCAACAAACTAATGATATAGAGAGAAAGACGATAGCGATTCTTAAGGTACTTAGCGATTCACCACGGCCTCTCGGTGGTAGAGTTCTGGCTCGGCGACTTTGTGACCTAGGCATTGATTTAGGTGAGAGAGTAGTGAGATACCACCTCAAGTTCATGGACGAACGAGGTCTTACCCATACTGTTGGCACGAGAGATGGCAGGTCGATTACCAAATTCGGACTCGAAGAACTCGGTAGTGCCTTAGTTAGCGACCGGGTAGGCTTGGTGGCTAGCAAGATTGAAACGCTAGCTTACCAAAGCTCTTTCGACCCTGAGAAACGGATGGGAAAGGTACCCATCAATGTGTCATTGTTCTCCAGTGATAAACTCAGTCAAGCCATAGAAGCCGTGAAAGGCATTTCCCTTTCTGCACTTGGAATTAGTGACTTAACAGCCGTAGCTCTTGAAGGAGAAAATTTGGGGGAAGTAACTGTGCCCACAGGCAAGGTCGGCTTAGCTACAGTATCCCACATCGTAGCCTGTGGGGCTTTGATAAGGGCCGGAATACCAGTGGATTCCAGATTCGGAGGTATAATCCAGATTCGGAACCATGAAGCTTTGCGCTTTGTTGACCTTATTGAATATGCCGGTTGCTCACTAGACCCATCTAAGGTATTCATCGCTAGTAAAATGACCTCAGTCGGTAATGTGGCCAGAGAGGGTAATGGTAATATATTGGCTAGCTTTTGTGAAATACCAGCCATCGGTCGAACAAACGCAGAGGCAATTATCCAAGAGTTAAAGGTAGCAGGCATGACGGGATTGATTATTCTTGGAGGAATAGGCGAGACCGTCTGTCAGCTTTCAGTTGCAGCGAACAGAGTTGGCATGGTACTTGCCGATGGCTTGAATATGGTGGCGGCTATTGCGGAAGCAGGGATAGAAGTGATAAATCACCCTTTGAGCGGTACCATCGACTTTGAAAGATTGGGACACTCTTGGAGTTGATTACCAATTAGGGGGAGTAGAATCTTGCTCGATTTGTTGATAATAGCTCAGGAAAGTAAGACACGTGAAGAATTGCGTGCGGGACTTGTCCAGAAGGGCTTCACCTGTTCGACCGCTTCTCTTAGCGAAAGGGTAATAGAGCAGGTCGCCCGCCAGTCTCCAGCACTAATCATTTTCGAAATGGATAGTAACCGCTCTGCTTCTGGCACTGCGGAAATCTTCCGGCGAATAAAACAAGAACGACAATTGCCGGTTATTGCTTTGATTACTGGGGAGATACTCGATAACAACGATAGTTATCTGGACATGATAGATGATTTTGTAGTCCAACCCTACGACCTGAGAGAAGTAAGTGTAAGGATAAAACGGCTGCTCCAGGATACTAAGCGAACAGATGACGGCACACTAATTACGTGTAGCGACCTATTAATAAACCAGGCTAAGTGTGAAGTCACCTTGTGCGGCAGAGTGATAATGCTGACCTTCATGGAATACCAGTTGCTTAAGTTTCTGGCCGGTAATAAAGGTCGCGTATTCACTCGCGATGCCCTACTCGATAAGGTCTGGGGCTACGATTATTATGGTGGGGATAGGACGGTGGATGTTCACATAAGAAGACTCCGAAGTAAGATTGAGGACCCGAGCCACTCCTTTATTGAGACGGTGAGAAATATAGGTTATAAATTCAAAGAAGACAACATCGCGTAACAAAAATTTAATACGGCGGTAATAATTTGGAAACAATTAAGCGCTAAACTGAAACCATCTAAGCTTGGAGGTATAAGATGGTTATTAATCCTGCCGATACTGCCTGGCTTTTGGTTTCAGCGGCGCTGGTCATGTTAATGACACCGGGCGTAGCCCTATTCTACGGCGGCATGGTGAGAAGGAAAAACATCCTTTCCACCATAATGATGAGCTTTATCGCCCTTGGTTTGGCTGGTCTGCTCTGGATTCTGTATGGATATAGCTTGAGCTTCAGTAGTGACGGTGGTTTTATTGGCGGGCTAGATTTTGTAGGTTTAGCTGGTGTGGGACAGGAACCATCACCACTCTATGCCAGCACCGTACCTCACCTCGCTTTTATGATATTTCAAGCAATGTTCGCCATTATCACGGTAGCCCTGATTACCGGTGCCGTTGTCGAGCGCTTAAAATTTGGCTCCCTTCTTATCTTTTCAGCTCTATGGTTTACCCTGGTCTATTGCCCTGTAGCCCACTGGGTTTGGGGCAGTGGCGGCTGGCTCATGAAGCTTGGTGTTCTTGACTTCGCTGGCGGTACCGTTGTCCACATTAATGCTGGCGTCTCGGCTCTAGCTTTGACCCTACTGCTGGGCAGACGCCGGGGTTTTCCCAAAGAACCTATGGAGCCTAACAACATACCTATGGTGGTGCTTGGTGCTGGACTGCTCTGGTTTGGCTGGTTCGGCTTCAATGCCGGCAGCGCTCTGGCTTCCAATGGACTAGCTGCCAGTGCTTTTGTTACCACCAACACCGCCGGTGCAGCGGCGGCTTTCACCTGGATGATAGTTAGCTGGCTCCACCGCCGTCCCACTATACTAGGTACGATTACCGGGGCCGTGGTCGGTTTGGCTGCCATAACTCCGGCTGCCGGTTTCGTACCTCCGCTGGCTGGTATTCCGATAGGTGCTGTAGCGGCAATTGCCGCTTACTACGGCATGTTCTTTTTCAAGATAAAGCGCGGCGTAGATGATTCTCTGGATGTCTTCGCCTGCCATGGCATTGGCGGTATCTGGGGCACTCTGGCTACAGGTATTTTTGCCAGCATTGCTGTCAACTCCGCCGGGGCTGACGGTTTGCTCTCGGGCAACGTAATGCCACTCCTAAAGCAATTTCTCGGTGTCATTGCGGTTGGTGCTTATGCCTTCGCTATTACCTGGATTCTGGGCAAGCTGGTGGATGCCACCATGGGCTTGCGTGTCAGCCCGACAGAAGAAACGGTGGGATTGGACATTTCGCAACACGGTGAGACGGCATACGGAGGGATGCTATGATGAAGAAAATAGAAGCTATTATCCGTGAAGAGAAGCTGGATGCTGTCAAAGAAGCACTCGAGGCTAATGGCTATCTGGGTATGACGGTCACTAAAGTTAGTGGACGAGGACGGCAGGGGGGACTCACCCTGCAATGGCGGGTGGGAGAATATAAAGTAGATTTTTTACCTAAGATTAAGGTCGAGGTGGTTGTCTTAGATGAGGATACACCTAAAATATTGAATGCAATTACCACCGTTACCCGAACTGGAGAGATAGGCGACGGTAAGCTCTTTGTTATTCCGGTCGAAAACGCTGTTCGCGTCATAACTGGCGAGGAGGGCGATAATGCAATTTGAAAAATGGAGGTAAAACAGTGTAAACTGTGAAGAAATGAAAATCTGAAGTGTTATCTTAGACTATTTAATAAGGAGAGGAAAATGCAAAAACGGACTTTCGAAGAAAGCAAGGATTATGTGCTGAAAGTGTCTAAAGAGCACGACGTTAAATTTATCCGATTGTGGTTTAGTGACATTCTGGGTATACTTAAAAGCTTTGCCATCACGATAGAGGAACTGGAAGGCGCACTGGAAGAGGGAATGGGATTCGATGGTTCCTCGATTGAAGGATTTGCCCGCATTGATGAGAGTGATATGATGGCTCTCCCCGACCCCGACACCTTTCAACTTCTTCCCTGGCGACCCAAAGAGCATGCGGCGGTAGCGCGGATGTTCTGCGACATTCTGAGACCAGGCGGCGAGCCCTTCGAAGGTGACCCCAGGTATGTCTTAAAGCGAAACCTGAAACGGGCAGCGGATATGGGTTACACCTACTATGTGGGACCCGAGCTTGAGTATTTCTATTTCAAAGACTCCAAGGGGACTGAGCCTCTCGACGCGGGGGGCTATTTCGATATGATACCACTTGATGCGGCCACTGACTTAAGACGAGAGACAGTACTTACTCTGGAAGAGATGGGTATTGGTGTTGAATATTCTCACCACGAAGTGGCTCCCAGCCAGCACGAGATAGATATGAGGTACACCGATGCTCTGACAATGGCAGATAATGTAATGACCTACCGGCTGGTTGTCAAGGAAACCGCCCTAAGGCAGGGGGTCTATGCCACTTTTATGCCCAAGCCCGTTTTCGGCGTCAATGGTAGTGGTATGCATGTCCACCAGTCACTCTTCAAAGACGGAAGAAATGCCTTTTTCGATAAAAACGATAAATACTACCTCTCTAAGCTAGCCAAGAGCTATATTGCCGGACTGCTCGAGCATGCCCCTGAAATTACCGCCATTAATAACCAGTGGATTAATTCCTATAAACGCTTGGTCCCTGGCTACGAAGCACCAGTCTATCTCTCCTGGGCACGACGGAACCGGGCTGACCTCATCCGTGTTCCAGAATACAAGCCGGGCAAGGAAAACGCCACCCGAATCGAGTTTCGTTCGCCTGACCCAGCCTGCAATCCTTATCTTTGCTTCAGCGTGATGCTGGCTGCCGGACTGGATGGAATCGAGCGACATCTCGAACCTCCGGCCCCTGTCGAAGAAAATGTCTATAAAATGACCGAGGAAGAACGAAAGAAGCGGGGTATAGGCACCCTGCCGGCCAGTCTCTGGGAAGCGATTCAGCTCACTGAAAAGAGTGAACTGGTACGAAAAGCCCTTGGTGACCATGTCTTCAATGCTTTCATTGAGAACAAGCGAATCGAGTGGGACCAGTATCGGGTCCGTGTTACCGACTATGAACTTGAAAAATATCTGCCAATACTGTAAAGTTTATAGAGTAACCCGACACGCTCAGTTCCAATACAGTGGAATGAGTGCGTGCTTCAAAGGACAATGTGAGCAAACAGGCATTTTTAGCTTTAGAAGACGGCTCCATCCATCAGGGCTACACTTTTGGCGGTGAGACTGACACATTTGGTGAAGTAGTATTTTGCACCAGCATGATTGGTTACCAGGAAATGCTGACCGACCCTTCATATGCTGGACAGATTCTAGTTCCCACGTATCCTCTTATCGGTAATTACGGCGTTAATGAGCAGGACTTCGAATCGGCAAAGATACAGGTTCGAGGGTTTGTTGTCAGGGAGCAATGCCTCAAGCCCAGTCACTACATGAGCCAAAAGACCATTAACGAATATCTATCGGAAAGCGGTACCCCTGGGATTCACAGCATAGACACCCGGGCGTTAACTCGCCGACTTCGCTCATCCGGCGTAATGATGGGCATGATAACCAGCAGCAAGACGCCGCAACAGGCTCTGGAAGAATTACGCCGGGTGCCCAGTTATGGCTCTATTGATTTTGTCAAAGAGGTAACCACCCCAACCCCCTACAAGTGGCAGCCAGAAGTCTCAACACCGATACACCATGTAGTCATTCTTGACTGCGGCTTGAAGTATAACATTCTGCGTATTCTGAACCGCTTAGGCTGTAGCGTAACCGCCGTGCCCTGCACAATGTCTGCGGCAGAAATCCTCTCTTTAAAGCCAGACGGTATTCTCCTGTCTCCAGGACCGGGCGACCCGGCGTTACTGGATTACATCGTAGCCACAGTCAAGCAGCTCATCGGTAAGAAGCCGATTATGGGTATCTGTCTGGGCATTCAGCTTATTGCCCGCAGCTTCGGTGCTAAGACCTTCAAGCTGAAATTTGGTCACCGCGGCGGTAATCATCCCGTCCGTGAATTGTCTAGCGGCAGAATATTTATCACGGCTCAAAACCACGGTTACGCCGTCGACCCGGATACTCTCAAGAATGGCTTGGAGGTCACCCAGGTAAACTTGAACGACGGTACAGTGGAGGGCTTGAGACACAAAGAGTTACCCATCTTCGCTATCCAATATCACTCCGAAGCGTCTCCCGGTCCCTGGGACAACACCTACCTCTTTGACCGGTTTCTGGAAATGATAAGGGAAACAAAGAAATGAATATTCCCAATGTCATTGCGAGGAGCGTTAGCGACGAAGCAATCCGGAGGGCAGGAGAGAAGGTGGTGACCCTATCCCCTGTATCCCCTTCGTTAAGGGAAAGGGGAGCAAAGGTAAGAGAGGCTTTGCCTCTCTTAGACTCACACAAGTTTGAATATTTTTGTATAATAGGGTAGAAAATTAAGAGGGGCGGTAGCCCCTCTTTCATCAACCTCCCCGTAGTGAGGAAGGAATAATAATAAACAGAGAGATGGAAATCCCCTTAGTCCCCCGCCTGCCATAGTTCAGGAGGAACGGCGGCAGGCTCTTTGCCAAAGGGGGAGATATAGGTCTTCTCCCTTTCGTAAAGGGAGAAGTGAGAGGGATTTAAGCAAAGAGTGTCTAAGAGAATAGGAAAGGGAAGAATGAGGTTCAATTGGTAAGTAAGCCAACTAAAGTCTTAATTATCGGCTCGGGTCCAATTGTCATCGGGCAGGCGGCGGAGTTTGACTATGCCGGCACGCAGGCATGCCGGGGGATGCGAGAAGAAGGAGTAACCTCGGTACTGGTCAACTCCAACCCGGCCACTATTATGACCGACCCGGGTATTGCCGATATCGTCTACATTGAGCCGCTGACAGTAGAAATGCTCACCCGTATCATCGAGAAAGAACGCCCGGACGGATTACTACCCACGCTTGGTGGTCAGACCGGGCTTACTCTCGCCCACGAGCTAGCTGAAGCCGGAGTACTTGATAAATATAACGTAAGGTCGCTCGGGACACCGATAGAGACAATAAGAAATGCTTCCAATCGAGAGCTATTCAAAAAGCTCCTGCTCAGCATTGGAGAACCGGTGATAGAGAGCACCAGTGTTACTACGCTGGATGAGGCAAAAAAAGCCGCTAGAGAAATGGGCTTGCCGCTGATAATCCGCCCTTCTTTTACCCTAGGTGGTACTGGCGGGGGCGTGGCTTACACCTGGGAGGAACTGGAAGCGGTGGCGGCTAATGCTCTAGCAATCAGCCCCATCCACCTGGTGCTGCTGGAATGCTGGGTGGGTGGCTGGAAGGAAATAGAGTATGAAGTAATGCGGGATGCTGCCGATAACTGCATTACAGTCTGTAACATGGAAAACTTCGACCCGATGGGAGTGCATACCGGTGACAGCATCGTAGTTGCTCCAAGTCAGACACTAAACAATAAAGAATATCAGATGTTAAGAACCGCCAGTCTCAAGATTATCCGGGCACTGGGCATCGAAGGTGGCTGTAATATCCAGTTTGCCCTTGACCCCAATAGTGACCAATACTATGTGATTGAGGTTAATCCTCGTGTTAGCCGTAGCTCAGCCCTAGCCAGTAAAGCTACCGGCTACCCTATCGCCCGTGTCGCAGCCAAAATAGCTGTAGGCAAGAGGCTGGACCAAATCCCAAATCAGGTAACTGGAAAAACGATGGCTTCTTTCGAGCCAGCACTGGACTACCTTGTAGTTAAGATTCCTAACTGGCCATTTGAGAAGTTTGCCTCCAACAACCGCACTATCGGCACCCAGATGAAAGCCACCGGTGAAGTAATGGCTATTGAACGGTGTTTTGAGGCGGCGCTTCAGAAAGCAGTGCGCTCGCTGGAGTCCAGCCGGAGGTCGCTCCTGTGGGAAGACCCGAAATGGAAGCTGGCAACCGACATAAACTCGTATCCCCTGGAACCCAATGACCTGAGGCTGTGGGCGATAATGGCTGCCTTGAGAAGAGGAATAACTCCGGAAGCTATTGCCGAACGAACCAAGATTGATTTGTGGTTTACTACCAAGCTGCGGAACATCGTAGATATGGAACAGATACTTCGCTCCCAACCACTGACCCCCGAACTCCTGTGGCAGGCAAAGCGACTCGGCTTCTCGGATGAGCAACTAGGAGCACTCACAGGCAGGCTTCACGGGCAGGTAAGGGAACTGCGCCGTAGCTGGAATATTCAACCTGTTTACAAAATTGTCGATACCTGTGCTGCTGAGTTTGATGCCAGTACACCATATTTCTATAGCACCTACGAGCAGGAAGACGAGACACGGCCTACTGAAAGGAAGAAAGCCATAGTTATCGGCAGTGGACCCATTCGTATCGGCCAGGGTATAGAGTTCGATTATTGTTGCGTTCATGCCACATTCGCCCTGCGGGACGAGGGATACGAAACGATAATGATTAACTGTAATCCCGAAACAGTATCCACCGACTACGATACGTCAGATAAGCTGTACTTCGAGCCTCTGACAGTGGAAGATGTGCTGAGTATCCATGAAAAGGAGAAACCTATTGGTGTCATTGTCCAGTTCGGTGGGCAGACACCGCTTAACATTGCCGCAGAGCTTGAAAAAGCTGGCGTTAATATATTGGGCACTTCGGTAAATTCAATAGACATTGCCTCCGACCGCGGGCGATTCAATCAGATGATGAAAAAATACGGTATCCCGATGCCGGAATCAGGCACCGCCACCAGTCTCGATGAAGCCCTGGTCGTGGCAAAGCGCATCGGCTATCCACTTATTGTTCGTCCGTCGTACGTGCTCGGCGGGCGAGGTATGGAGATAATCCACGACGAGGAGGAATTAAGACGGTACGTGAACGCTGCCATCGTGGTAACGCCAGACCGGCCTATTCTTATTGAACGCTACCTGGAGAATGCCATCGAGACCGAAGCCGATGCCCTTGCTGACGGTGAAGATGTCTTCATTCCAGCCATCATGGAACACATCGAATACGCCGGCGTTCATTCTGGCGATGCCGCCTGTGTCATCCCACCAGTAAGCATACCCCAGAAACACATTAACACCATAGAAGAATACACGCGGCGTATTGCCAGTGAGCTTAAAGTGGTCGGCGTCATGAATATACAATACGCTATCTGCCAGGATGTGGTCTATGTACTGGAAGCCAATCCACGTGCCTCCCGCACTGTTCCACTTGTCTCTAAGGTTTGCGGCATTCCGATGGCACGTCTGGCTACCCAGCTCATGATGGGCAAAAAAATCAAGGACCTCAACCTGAAGAAACGACACATACCTCACTTCGGTGTTAAGGAATCGGTCTTCCCCTTCAATATGTTCCCCGAAGTCGACCCGGTACTCAGGCCAGAAATGCAATCCACCGGTGAAGTGCTTGGCATCGCCAACTCCTTCGGGATGGCTTTCTGGAAGGCAGAGGAGGCAGTATCAATACTGCCTACCGAGGGCACCGTGCTTATCACCGTCTCGGAGCGTGACCGTCCGGCGGTAAAAGAAGTAGCCAGACAGTTTGCTAATCTCGGTTTCAAGATAAAGGCTACAGAAGGCACGCACGATTTTCTGTTGAGCCAAGGCATCCCTTCGGAACACATTCTCAAAGAACATGAAGGACGCCCCAATATCACCGACGCCATCAAGAACAGGGAAATTCAACTGGTAATCAATACACCAACAGGGAAACAAAGCCGGTATGACGACTCATATATCCGCAAGGCAGCGATAAAGTACCGGGTACCCTATATCACGACGTTAGCTGCTGCCACGGCTGCGGCCAAAGGCATAACCGCTTACCGCGAGGGCAAATCGGAAGTCAAATCCCTCCAGAGCTATCATGCAGATATAAAATAAGCTCATACTAACCATACTATTTAGTTTCTTAGAGCAAAGATGGTATGATTAGTATAAAATAGTCCTCAGGAGTCGATATGATATCGAATGAAGGCCGTAATACTGAGCAGAAGCTGATATCCATTCTAAAAGTCCTGAGCGAATCGTCGGAGCCATTAGGCTCCATCGCTATTGCTCGTGAACTTGAACGACACGGGATTTTTTTAAGTGAACGCGCGGTTAGATACCACCTGCGAATAACTGACGAGCGCGGCTATACCCAGCCTCTGGGCCGTGACGGCAGGATGCTCACCCCACAAGGTCTTGAGGAGCTCAAGATGGCTCTGGCACCGGAGCAAGTCGGTTTCATAGAGGAGAAACTTGAGCTTTTGGCGTTCCACACCACCTTTGACCCGGAAAAACGCACTGGCCAGCTTCCAATAAATACTTCGCTCATTGATGCTGATAAATTAAAAAGGGTATTATCAGCGATGGCGAGCACATTCAAAGCGGGATTTTGTGTCAGTGAACTGGTAGCTACAGCCGCTGAAGGTGAAAAACTTGGTTCGGTGGTGATACCGAGCGGGAAAATCGGCCTGGCTACTGTTTGTAGCGTGACTATAAACGGAGTGCTTCTTAAAGCCGGCATTCCAATAGAATCCAAGTTTGGTGGAGTGCTGGAGCTTAGAGACTCTAAACCAAGACGGTTCGTAGCTTTAATCAATTACTCAGGCACATCCCTCGACCCTTCTGAGCAGTATATCCGCGCCAGGATGACCAGTGTCACCGACGCAGTGAAAACCGGTAACGGTAAAATACTCGCTAATTTCCGCGAGATACCGGCGGCATCGAGAGCCATTGCCGATGAGAGAATCGCTCTACTCAAAGAAGCCGGCATTAAAGGCGTTTTGGTCCTGGGCAATACCAGCGAACCAGTTTGTCAAATTGCCGTAGGTCTAAATCGCGTTGGCATGGTGCTAATGGGCGGTTTGAACCCGCTGGCGGCAGCAGTTGAGGCGGGAATTGAAGTCGTGAATATCGGCGAAAGCGGACTGATTGATTTTGAGCGGCTAATCAGTTTCTGGCAGCTCTAGCTAAATATTCCCTCAAGCAGAATTAATTGGCTAGGCAAGCGCCAAACTGAAAAGGATTGAGATATGAGTGATATTAAATTGAGTAATGACCTTGGATTCCTGCGCATCGGCGGGGCAGTCCCCGAGCTCCGTGTTGCCAATGTTGACTTCAATGTTGCCAGCATTATCGAACTCATAAGAAAAGCCAGGGATGAAGGAGTACAGGTAGTAACTTTCCCTGAGATGTCTCTAACTGGTTACACTATCGGCGATTTGGTGCAACAGCAGGTATTACTCCTGAAGGCGAAAACGGGACTAAGCGAAATTCTAAACGAGTGCGCCAAGAACGCTATGGTTGTAATAGTAGGGATGCCTCTATCGGTTGACCAGAAGATTTTTAACTGTGCTGTAGTATTGAATTCCGGGCATATCCTCGGAGTAATACCCAAAACTCTTTTGCCTTCATACAAAGAGTTCTACGAAGACCGATGGTTCTCACCCAGCACAGACGCTCGTTCAGATACTATCGAACTAGCAGGACAACGAGTTCCCTTTGGCACAGACATCCTCTTTGAATTGCGAGGGATGGCTTCAGCGATCATCGGGGTAGAGATTTGTGAAGATTTATGGGTTTCACCCTCGCCTCATGAATACCAGGCAATAGCTGGGGCAACCATACTGCTTAATCTTTCGGCAAGCAACGAGGTGCTTGGAAAGCCAGACTGGCGTCGAATAATGGTATCTTCTGAGTCCGGCCGATGCCTGGCATCCTATTGCTATGTATCGTCAGGTATCGGGGAATCGTCTAATGACGTCATTTATGGCGGGCATACCATCATCGCTGAAAACGGGGTCATACTCCAGGAATCGAGCCGACTATCGCCGGGCACTCAGCTTATAATCTCTGACATCGACCTCGACCGGCTGGCTCATGACCGTCGCGCGACCACCAGTTTCCCTGATAATTCTAAACAATTAAGAAAGTTTAGAATCGTTGAAACGGAGGTTAAAGATTTCATACCCAGCCAGCTACGGCGAACAATAGCCCCTCACCCCTTTGTTCCGGCGGACCCAACCAGAAGAACAGAAAGATGTAAGGAAATCTTTTCCATGCAGGTGGCCTCGCTCGCCAAGAAGCTCTCCGGCTCCAATAGGCGCCATCTGGTGATGGGCATTTCTGGAGGACTTGACTCGACACTAGCACTTCTCGTTGCGGCAAAGACGATGGATTTTCTCGGCTTACCTCGAAGTAACGTCCATGCTTATACCCTTCCCGGTTTTGGTACTACTCGAAGAACCAAGACTAACGCTACGAAACTGTGCCAATCATTAGGAGTGAGTTTCGGGCAAGTGAACATCAATAGAACCAGCAAATCACACCTGAGAGACCTCGGGCACAATGGACAAGAAGACGTAGTCTTCGAGAACGTACAGGCTCGATACCGCACCGAATTCTTCTTTAACAAAGCCAACGAACTGAATGGTATTGCCCTGGGTACAGGCGACCTGACTGAAGTTGCGCTAGGATGGAGCACATTTGCTGGTGACCACGTCTCACATTATCATATCAACGTTTCTGTTCCCAAGACACTCGTCCGTTATCTCGTGCAGTGGGTCGCTGATGAAGAGCTGGCTGATTCCCCGGCGCAAAAGGTGCTGTATAGCATACTAAAAACACCAATCTCTCCAGAATTGTTGCGACCGGAGAAGGGCAAGATTATTCAAAAGAGCGAGGAGGTCATCGGACCGGTTGAGCTTGCCGACTTTTACCTTTATCCTTTTATTCGTTTTGGGATGCGACCGGGCAAAATTCTTTATTTAGCCAACGAGGTAAACAAACAGGGACTCTTCGAAAATCGATACACACTCAATGACTTGCATAAATGGCTTAAGAGTTTCATCGAGCGGTTCTTCGCCAATCAGTTTAAGAGGACATGCCTTCCCGAAGGACCAAAGGTTGGCACAGTAAGCCTGTCTCCGCGCGGGGACTGGAGAATGCCCTCAGATGCCGAGGCAAAACTCTGGCTCGAAGACCTGGAAACGATGTATGTCAAGCTGCGCGAATAAGCCTGCTGTTTCGCGCAACTTTACTCTCTTCTTGTAGCTATCCCGTACTAGACTGTCGAAAAAGTCCCACTCATAAAGAATGAGGTTTGGGGTGATCTGGGTTTAAGCATGAATGCCCTCCAAAATGAGATTTAATTTACACTCATTTTAGCTTCAATTAGCCAAGATTGCTAGCTTCCGTCACTTGATAATATGTGTTGACTGTATCAACAAATTGCTTGAACGCTTCTTCATTAGTAAACGCTCTCCTTGGCACAATATGAGGCCCTGAGCCACGCACCGCCATGAATAGATGCTGGTCTGTAGATGCTATCCATTCTATAGTATCCCAGTGGGTTGTTGACTCCCCCATATCAGTTATATCAGTCACAGTTTCAGAAGAAATTGAAAGCTTGTGCTTTCTAGTGAGCTTGTCCTTTCCCCGACCATAGTCTCTTTCTACTATCTTGGTGAATCCCTTTCGAATCAGGGGAGGGGAAAAAATATAGTAGATAAGTATTAGTACTGTAAAGAAACCTACACCTACAGCAAAAGATATATAATTCCTGCCGAAAATGGCGACACTTACAATGGAACTCAAAAGCATAAGTATAATACTGGGTAGTAGCATAAATCGCATGAGTCTTCTTGCTCGTCCTAAAATAGGCGAATGTTCATAATTGAAGAGATGAAAGGCCAACACATCATCTCTTTTTACCTCGTATTCTATTTTTTCTTCCTTTAGTAAGTCTGCTCGGAACGCTTTACTTATTATTGGCTTCTCAACAACAAATCCTAATTTAGGATAGATTATCCTCAGGAATAGCCAACTTGCTAGAGTCCCAATAAGGATATCAATTACAATAACCATTAGAGCCATTATTAGTAGGTCTCGTAGTGACACATGTGATATCACACCTATGACTAATACTATGAGTAAAACTGCTATTGTCACAACGATAGTTCCGTTCCTTGCATAGCGTTTTGTTGGTGTCCACATATGATGCTTCCTTAGTTCAGTTATTTTTCGAATGGCTCAGTCCCAATATAGCTTTGATCCTAGTCGAAATAATTAACATAGTCATACTCATTAGAAGGGACAGGCACGAACGGAGGCTCAGGGTCTGTCGGTTCAGGATCGGGATTCGATGGTGTTTCCTGTGAAGTTGTCTTTGGTGCGTTTGAGCCCACTGCCCCATGTACCACAAGTCCGAAACCTATGGCAATAGGTAATGCAGCACTCCCAACAACCAATGGAATGCTAACAACTGTGGCTTCTATGGTCGAGAGCAAAGCAGCCCCAAATCCCACTCCAGTAGCAGCAGCCGCATTAAGAGCAGCCACTTCAGCAGCAACGGCAAAAAAGCAACAGGTGCCAGGTACCAGCACAGTATCCCTCCTGCTACTAACAAAGTTACCCCACCTCCGACCACCCACCAGTTCACATCATAACCAGTTGGGTCTGTGTACCTAAGTGGATTATTAAGAACATAAGAATACCGATTTAACGCTTGCGGATTAGCAGATTGTGGTACAATCGTATCCGGACTGATAAATCTCCCAATCGTTGGGTCGTAATATCTGGCGCCGTAGTAATAAAGCCCGGTATCATCCAATCTCTGCCCGGTAAAGAGCTTATCCGTGCCTAAAGTACCCTGACTATTTCGGCGCTCTCCATACGGATAGTACTTAATCATGCCAACCTGTTCTCCAGTTCTCGCTTGACCTCGTCATTCACCACATATCCCGAGATATGCATAAGCGTTTCGCCATTCGGCTCCATCTGCATTGAGGCAAGACAGGGATAATGATGAGCGTGCAAACCTGCTTGTGGTATTGCTTCGTTTATGGGTACACCCGCTAACTTTTCGGCAACGTAATGGGTAGAACCACAGGGAGCACTCCGCTCTACCTTGACATCTGCTATTCTGCCACTCTGAGCATCAACCTTAATCTTCAGCTTCGGCTTACCAAAGTATCTGGCAAAATGCGCGATACACCGGCTATCATATCTTTCGATATCGCCACCATAGCTAGCAGTCTCTTCGGTGAGTGTACAAAAGGTCTTGGGAAAGACAACGGATACGCCGGTTTTAACAATATCACTCTGCAACTGGTTCTTCAGACCGGGAGGCAGCCATGCCGAGTTATCAACCGGCATAATTACCGCTTCAACCTTTGAGAGCCTGGCTATCGCCGGCACAAGCTGCGCCGTCTCAGGCGATTCACTCATTGCCAGTAATAGATTAGCCTGAGGTATATTGGAGGGTATAAACTCTTCCGGCTCATCTATAACCATAGGCAAAACACGTGGCGTAGTGATAACCTCAAGCACCCAGTCTTTTGGTCCAGATTTCTTAATGTGCTCGATTATTCTCTCACCGTAATGCCCCTGGCATAGCACCAGAATACGCATCGTATCTCCCCAACAAGGTCTCTAGCGTCCCGGGACATTAAGTCCAAGTTCCAGACTGCCTTCATCTTTATGCTGACACTCAAGCACTTGAACGTGTTTCTCGCCGGTGACGACAATGCCGAAGGTCTCCAGCAAAGCCTCGGGCGTGATGACCTGCTGTGGTGCACCGAGAGCGACCACCTTACGAGCCAGGAGCATCACCTGCCGGCAAAGAGCCGCTTCTTCATGAATGTCATGAGTGGCAATTATTACCGAGGCTCCCCGGTACAGCTCATCATTGAGGGCGTGCAAGTAGAGTTCACGTCCGCCAGCATCCAGCCCCGCAGTTGGCTCGTCAAGCACAAGCAAGCTTGCCTGATGAGCCAGCACCTGAGCAAGGTAGGTTCGCTGCTGTTGCCCACCCGATAACGAGCGTAGCGGAACATTTGCTAGCTTTTCGATACCCATCATTCTCATAGCAGATAGGACAATTTCTTCATCCTGTCGGCCCATTCGTTTCCACAAGCCGTATTGTGGAAACCGGCCCATGCGCACGACATCGATTGTGCGAAGCGGCAAGACAAACCCTGTGCGGTGAAACTGGCCAAGGTAGGCTATTCTTTCGTGATTCTTGCCTGGAGGTGTCCCAAATACTGATAACCGACCCCCCATAGTTGGAAGCAGCCCCACAATTGTCTTGAGGAGAGTGGACTTTCCAGAACCATTCGTACCGATGAGAGCGAACGCCTCTCCGGAACCCAACTCAAAATTAATACCTTCGACAATGACTTCGTTAGAATAACCAATATTGAGATTTTCTGCGGCAACAAAAGGAGTACCGTTAGAGGTCAATTCAAGGGTATTGGTACTTCCCGTTGACAAGGCATTCTTTTGGCTATCCATGTTTTATCTCCTGCAGAGGAGTAACTCGACGATACCGTAAATTCTGCAAAATGAATACGACAAAAAAGATGACTATAGCTACTAATATTATAGCTGCTCCCGCCGCCAAGTCAAAGTGATAACTAATCAATAAACCGCCATACATTGACAGCGCTCCGAAGAGTACTGCCCATGCCATCATTACCTGAATGCGCCGGGCAAGGAGTGCGCCAGCACCGGCCGGTGCGATAAGCAAACCAAAGACCAGCAAAGTGCCCACCGTCTGAAAGGATACAATAACTGTAATCGCAATCATAAAAAGCATGACATTATGATAGAGACGGACGGGGAAACCGGCGACTTCTGCCTGCTCAGGGTCAAAACTCAGCAGCAGGAATGGACGAGCACAAACAATCGCTATCGCAATAATCGCTATCGTGGCTACGAGTTGAATCAATATGGACTGGATGCTAATACCCAGAATCTCACCAAACAATATTCGGATGAGGTCACCGCTGAAAGAACTGGAGCGCGACACGATAACCACACCGAGAGACAACATCCCAACGAAGAGCAATCCTATGGCAGTATCAGAAGATAATCTTGACCGTCGTGTAATCAGGGTGATGCCCCCAATCATGAAGGCAGCGCCGATTGCCGCCCCGATTATTCCCGGGAAACCTACGAGAATTGCTACCGCAATGCCGGGCAATACGCCATGAGCAAGTGCATCGCCGATGAAAGCTAATCCACGTAGAATGATAAAGGTACCGGCAATGGCACAAGCAATCGAGACAAGAATACCAGCAATCAGAGCTTGAAGCATGAAGCTGTTGGTTGAGAATGGAGTTACCAGTACGTCCATAATTCCCCTATTTCAATGCATTAGTAATAGCACCAGCGAGGTCACGCATAAATGTAAAATACGAGCCATCACCGGGTAGGGTATGAGTGTTGAGTTCAATTACCTTAACCCCGGTCTCATCACCGATAGTTTTAGCCACCGCCGGCGATGTGCCAAGCTCAGTAAATATCACCTTGACCTGGTTATCCAGGATTGCTTTCTTGAGGGCTGCCAGGTCCGCCGCAGATACCTCTGCCTGCGAAGACAGGCTGGGAATAATGACACCAACTACCTTAAAGCCATAGCGCTGGGCAAAATACCCCAGCGACTCGTGGCCGGTGACCAGCTTGCGGTCTGGCTGAGGTATGGTTGCCACAATATTGGCAACCTCCATATTCAAGCTATCCAGCCGGTTTTCCAAATCGCTCGCTTGCGTAGTAACATCCAGATTTAGCTCTTTGAGCAGAGCTGGAACAAGGGCACTGACGATACTCTTCATAGTAAGCGGGTCGGGCCACAGGTGTGGGTCGAGGGTACCAGAGGGAATTCCCTCATCAGTTCCCACATGTCGCACCGTAATATAATCTGAAGCCGTAAAGAACCTGACTCCCTTGCTTTTTGCTGCCTCAAGTGCCTTCTCCATGCCACCTTCAAGCCCAAGCCCGTTTTCGATGACGAGGTCTGCTTTGTTTATCGCTTCAATATCCTTCGCCGATGGCTCCCATTCATGGGGGTCAAGTCCATTGGGCATCGGGACAATAACGGTTGCCTTATCCCCGACCAATTCCCTCACCACAGAACCGAGAACGGAATAAGTAACGACAATGGATTTCTTTGACCCGGTAGCTACAGGCTGGCAGGATAATGCACTCAGAATAAGGGAAAAACCAAGCACAGCAAGTATTATGTATTTTCCCTTCATTTACCTCTCCTCAACCTGGACGGATTGCATATACGTCTTCGTCATAACAATCCAGAACGAAACGAATCCGAGCTGTTGGTGACACAATTATGACAGAGTCCGTAGAATTCAAGCAGATGCCCTTTGATGTCGAATCCACTTTCCTGAGACAATTTTTTCTCCGTCTCGACCAGACTACAATTGGTGAAATCTACCACCCTACCACACCCGGAGCAAACCAGATGATGGTGATGTTCCGTAGGTCTTCTCATCATGTAACTGCGGCATCCATTCTCGGTATGGACTTTGCACACCAGGTCAAGTTTGCTCAGTAGCTCAAGAGTACGGTAAACAGTAACCCGTCCGATGCCAGGGTCTGCTAACCGCGACTTCTCATATATAACTTCCGGGGTTAGGTGGTCATGGCTCGAGGCAATAACTTTCAGTATCAGGTGCCGTTGGGGGGTCAGCTTATTTCCGTGCTTCCTGAGAATTCCTGCTATCTTATTCTCTGTAAGTTTCATATATGCCTGTAATTGAAAACTAATTTCATTAAAAGAATAATACATCGCCTCTCATCAGTCAAATTATCAAGACAGCCTGTTCCAAATGAATCTTTGTAACTTTCTTCAAATGTTATAATTCTGTAACTTTTCTGATGCCGATGTTATGACTACTTAATACGCATTCTTGTAGGATAATATGCGTGAAAAAAGGACAAATCATCGTCCAGGATACGATAGGCAATAAATTTAACAAGGTCAAACCACCGATGGAAGGCGATGCTGTTTTAAGAGAAATTGAAACGCTTGCGAAAGAGGCGTTCTTGCCCATCATCGGGCCGAAAAAGGGCAAGTATCTTGTCGACACTATCAAAAGGTCCCATGTGAAAAATGTTTTAGAGGTTGGGACACTAATTGGATATTCGGCAATTCTCATGGCAAAAACCCTTCCTCAAGATGGGAGGATTGTCACCATCGAAATAAACGCAAGTTCAGCAAAGCTGGCAGAAGAGAACATACGGAAAGCCGGGCTTGCTGACAAAGTCGAAATACATACTGGTAACGCCATAACGGTGATACCCAGCATAAACGGTAGCTTCGACATGATTTTCCTTGATGCCTCTAAGGGAGAATATTTCGACTACCTCAGACTTTCCGAAGAGAAGTTAAAAACAGGTGGTGTAGTTTTTGCCGACAACGTTAAAGTGTTTGGCCATGAAATGCGCGACTACCTGGACTACGTTAGAAACTCAGGTAGATACAAAAGCGAGTACATTGATGTTGGTTTTGATGGGGTAGAGATTAGCACGAAGTTGTTCTAGCTTTGGAACAATTCCCCTCTTCAAACCTATAACTGTCTGAACTTGGGGTCCAAACGAACCCTCAGCCAATCTCCTAGGAAATTGCAGCTCAATACCACCATAGATATGCATACCCCAGGCCAGACACAAAGCCACCAGGCATGAAAGATGTGTGACCTGCCGTCAGCCAGCATTGAACCCCAGGATGGTGAGGGTGGTGGCACACCCAGCCCCAGGAAACTCAGGGTGGATTCGGCAATAATGACTGAGCCAATCTGGAGAGTAGCCAGAATCACCAGCGTATTCAGAATGTTGGGGAAAATGTGTAAGAACATAATCCTTGCCTTGCTAGCACCGGCAACAATCGCCAGGCGTACAAAGTCTGATTTTCCATACCTTAATACCTGTGAGCGCAATATCCTGGAAGGATTATCCCAGCCCAGTACGGAAAAGATGATAATGATGTTCATCAGGCTTGGTCCGAGAACAGAAGCCAGAACAAGAGCAATCATAATAAACGGGAGGGCCATAGAGGTATCGACGATTCTCATCAGAACTATGTCTACCCGTCCCCCCATATAGCCTGAGGCAAGAGCGACCAGACATGCGATAGTCTGGGTAAAACACACCACACCGAAACCTACCCTTAGTGAGACACTGGTACCGACTATCAGCCGGCTCAGGATGTCCCTCCCCAGGGCATCTGTGCCCAGCGGGTATTTCATGCTCCCACCTTCCTGAAAGAAAGGAGGAGTTAGTGCGTCTTTAAGGTGAACCTCGATGGGGTCCTGCGGCGCAATATAGGTGCCGAATGCTCCCATAATCAAAAAGGTAACCAAAATCACCACTGCCCACCACGGGGCATTCCTCATGGCTCCCTTTATCTTCCTCAGCCATGAGAGCAATACTAAGTCTAACCTCCAGACACTTGCTACAACTGCCATTGTTATTCCATTCCCTACTACAACAAACCCCTTTTAGGAAAATTTAGCTCTCGAAACAGGGGGTATTTTTTCTTTGGTAGCGCATACCGGATTCGAACCGGTGATCTCCTCCTTGAGAGGGAGGTGTCCTAAACCCCTAGACGAATGCGCCCCGTAAACATTAAACATAATACAAGAAATTCACCAGGTTCACAAGCTATTGTTTGATTCCAGTCACCAATTCCTGTATAATTTACTGTTGGCGTGGCAGAAATCAAATGCTTTTAATAGATGGCTTTCACGCTAGATAAAAATTCTCTGTTTGACGACCTTTAGGAGGTAATTGAGTAGTGAAAGACAATGGTTTTGACCAATTCAAAGGCTCACCTGAGTATGTTACTTCTGAACCCTTGAGGAACGCAGTCAATATAGTTATCGCTTTGGGGAGACCCCTATTAATCAGGGGAGAGCCAGGAACAGGAAAAACGCTACTGGCACACAGTATAGCTCGTGGGTTGGAGAAGAAATTGATTACCTGGAACATAAAATCAACCACCAAAGCCCAAGAGGGGCTATATGTCTATGATACCGTGCAAAGACTTAATGACAGCCGGTTCGATGATAGAGACGTTTCGGACATTAAGCACTACATTAAACTGGGCAAATTAGGACAGGCATTCTCTTCTCCTGAGCAAGTAGTCCTTCTGATTGATGAAGTAGATAAGGCAGACATCGAGTTCCCCAATGACCTCTTAAACGAACTGGATGAAATGAGTTTTTACATTCCCGAGACTAATGAGACTATTACTGCCATTCATCGGCCGATAACAGTAATTACCAGCAATGCTGAGAAAGAACTCCCCGACGCCTTCTTGCGGCGTTGCATATTCCACTATATCGAGTTCCCCGACCCGAATCTGATGGAGGAAATCGTCCGGGTACACTTCCCGAGTATTCAGACCAGCCTCCTGCGTGAAGCCATGAAGACTTTCTACTCGCTCAGGAATATCGATACGCTGAGGAAGAAACCATCGACCAGTGAACTTATAGACTGGATTCAAGCTCTGGCTGCGGGCGGCATACCTCACGAGAACATCTCCAAGGAGATTCCCTTTGCCGGTACCCTGCTAAAGAAAGAGACGGACTATGATTATTTCGTCAATAACTATATGACCAAGATTGGTATAGGCAATCGGCGGCGATAGATAATGTTCACTGACTTTTTCTATATTCTCAGAAAAAGAAAGGTGCCAGTCTCACTTACGGAGTGGATGACCCTTATGGAAGCTCTTGCTAAGGGTTGTATCACAAATCTGGATGAATTCTACTTTCTGGCAAGAGCGATGCTGGTCAAAAGCGAAGCCTACTTCGACCATTATGACGAGGCATTCCAGGAATATTTCAATGGAATAGAAATCCCGGCTGAAATTTCGGACCAGCTAATGGAATGGCTTAAGGACATCCCAGACTGGCCGGCTCTTACCGAAGAGCAGCAAGCTTTACTTGCTAACATGAACCTCGACGAGTTGCTCAGGGAACTGGAAAAGCGGCTGAAAGAGCAGACCGGGCAACATGATGGTGGTAATTACTGGGTCGGTAGGGGAGGAACCTCTCCTTTCGGGCACTCTGGATATCACCCCGCTGGCATTAGAATCGGTGGCGAATCAAGGGGCAGGCATGCGGTACAA
Organism: Chloroflexota bacterium; assembly: GCA_043797985.1. Classification (GTDB taxonomy): domain Bacteria; phylum Chloroflexota; class Dehalococcoidia; order Dehalococcoidales; family UBA2162; genus JAZDPB01. Next base: position 31,536 of record JAZDPB010000174.1, on the reverse strand, counting down.
ATCGCTCAGGAGAGAAGATTCCGAAACTACCGCAATGATTTGACACTTGATGTTCGCCAGATAAAAGTAGCCCTGAAGAAACTACGGCAGCTCAACCGAATCGGCCCTGAGGATGAGTTAGATTTAGAAGAAACCATCGATGCTACCGCCAAGAACTTTGGTGAGATTGAGTTAATGTGGCGGCGAAGCCGAAAGAATACAGTTAAAGTGCTCCTGTTAATGGATGTCGGTGGTTCTATGGAACCATTTGCTCTCTTGTGCAGTCAACTATTTTCAGCAGCTAACTCAAGCTCTCATTTTAAAGATTTCCAATACTACTATTTCCACAACTGTATCTACGACAACCTATATCGAGATATCGAGAGACAGGAGTCAATAGATACTAACCATCTCCTAACTATTCTGGAGCCCGACTACAAGCTGATACTGGTTGGAGATGCTAGTATGGGTCCCTGGGAGCTTACGGACAGGTACGGGGCAATCAATTACTACGACCGTAACGATACACCAGGGCTCGTCTGGCTCAAACGCATCGCCAAGCGTTTCACTCATTCCGTCTGGTTAAATCCAGAAGAGCCACGTTTCTGGATTCACCCCACAGTTCAAGCTATCGGAGAACTCTTCCCCATGTTTCCGCTTACTGTCGATGGTTTGGACCAGGCTATAAGAAGACTGGGAGTGAGGTTCAAACTGGACCAAAAGAGAGTCGCCGTCAGGAGTTAAGGTAGCAAATACCTCACTTTGCCGAGGTTTTCTTCCGGGCAGCGTCTAGAGATTTCCTCGCAATGGAGCAACCGAAAAAAGAGGATGGACAACACAGACATCTCAAGTGAGGCCAAAAGGGACCTTTAAATTTAGTATTACTCTCCGTCTCGTATTTTCGGATGTCTGTCCTCAGTTTGGGAGCAATTCTTTGTGCCTCCCTCAATTCCTTCTATCCTATCGCCTTGGCTTCTGATTGCCGATGATAGCAACTTCAACATCCTTACCACAGTGAGGACAGGTTATGACAAGAGTAACAAGTTGGCTCATTACTCTTTCAGCGACCGCAGTAACCATCGAATCAATGTTATCCAACCGTTCGTCCAATACATCAAGGCGCTTGCTAAGACGTTGAATATCCTGTGCTTCTTCGCCTACTCCCGCGGCATCTCCCTTAGCCAAGGCTTTATCCTCCACAATTACAATCGAACCCATTATATGCGACAGGCTATACTATGTCAAAGGTTATAATTCCGCTCCTCTGATAATCCAAGGTTACTAAACAGTCGGTTCTTCTCAAACTCATCCCCGCTCATCCGGATTGCCACGTCCGCCTTCGGCGGACTCGCAATGACACGTAAAACAACAAGAGAAGAGAATAAAGGAGGATGGGATGAGATAGAATAGACATAACGTTGCGAGGAGCGAAGTGACGAAGCAAACTAAAAGATAGGGACAAGATTACTTCCCCTCGCTCGCAATGACACCAACGACTAAGATTGAGTAAAAGGGGAACAATTTCTAACCTTGATTAGACAAGCAAGGTGTCGTATACTAATTCACAGGTAGCAGAACGTTAACATGTGTAGGAGGTAGTCTATGTCGCTGGTGAACTATGAGAAGAAGGGAAGAATAGCCTACATTACCTTGAACCGACCAGAGAAGTTGAATGCCCTCAGCCCTGCTCTTGTCGATGAATTAGTGAATGTCTGGATGGATTTTAGAGACAATGATGACGTATGGGTGGGTGTATTGACTGGCGCAGGGAAAGCATTCTGCTCCGGGGTCGACATCGCAGCGGATGTGGACTCGCTTGAGAGGAGGGAACGCACCCACCAGACAAGGGTGGGTGCCTCGATGAAAACAGCGCCTGCTTTCCGTGCCGCTCCTACAAGTTATGAAGTTTGGAAACCCATTATCGCCGCCATCAACGGATATTGTCTTGGTGGAGGCTTATGGCTGGCACTGGAAAGCGATATCAGGATTGCCACCAATAACGCTCAATTTGGCATCCCTGAGCCGAGAATAGGCATGCCAGCAACCTTTACCGCCGTTCTCCCGCACTTTATTCCCCGGGGGGTCGCCTCCGAAATGCTCATTACCACTGATTTTATCAGTGCCCAAAGAGCTTACGAGATAGGACTCATAAACCGCGTAGTTTCTCCAGAGCAGCTTATGCCTGCAGCAACAGAGCTAGCGGAGAGGATATGCAAAAACAGCCCCACGGCGATGAGAGGAGTTAAGGAACTGCTACTAAGAGGCAGGGACATGAACCGCACCGATGCCTTATCTTTAGCAGACCATGTCATCAACGGCGTAAGAAATAGTGGGGACATGATGGAAGGGTTTAAAGCCTTCGTGGAGAAGAGACCGCCTGTTTGGAAAGGGAAATAGTCTTTCAAATACTCTGGGCGATAATTTAAACCACATGGCTCCCTTCAATAGGTTAGCTCTTTCGGCGACATCTATGTTGGGCTGGAGGAGCATATCTAGATGATGGGAAGCATGCAAATGAAAGTAAAGGAGGTATCCAAATGCCTGAGGTACAAATCGGAACGGTATCTGATTTCTTCGCCAGACCGGTGGTAGCCGGTATCCAACTAACAGCAACTCTAAAACTGGGCGATAAAATCCATATCAAGGGTCACACCACCGATATGGAGCTGACGGTTGAATCAATGCAGATTAATAATGTTAATGTCAATGAAGCTAAATCCGGAGACGCTGTTGGAATCAAACTCCCCGACAGAGTAAGGAGAGGCGACACTGTCTACAAGGTTACCGACTAAAACCGGTAGCCTTTAACTCATTCTAAAAGTGAACCCAAAAAGCTCTAGGTGGAGTTTTTGGTAAAATCCATCTCCTACTAGCGCAGCTTGGAGCTTTACCACAGAGGGATGCTTTGCAATGATTTGGCTAATAATTAGAGATTCCTGAGCAAATTAGCCATCTCTATAGCACTGACCGCAGCATCAAAGCCTTTATTCCCATCTTTGGTCCCGGCACGCTCGATGGCTTGCTCCAATGTATCAGCCGTGATTACGCCAAAGCTAACTGGCAGCCCCGCATCTAAACCTACTTTAGCAATACCTTTGGCTACCTCAGCAGCAATATATTCAAAGTGAGGCGTTGCCCCACGAATCACAGCACCAAGGCAGATAACAGCATCATACCTCTTGCTCTCAGCTAACTTCTTGGCAACTAATGGAATCTCAAACGCGCCGGGTACCCAGACTATATCTATATCATTTTCACTAACACCGTGGCGAAGTAGAGCATCCTGTGCCCCATCAAGTAGTTTCTTAGTGATAAACTCATTAAACCGAGAGACGACCATACTAAATTTTAGCCCCTTTCCCAGCAACACACCTTCAAAAAGCTTACCCATTAGTGCCTCCTTATTATTAATTCTATCTATCATCAACAGGCGGTATTTTCAAAATGTGGCCCATCTTTTTCTGCTTTGTCTCCAGATAATGACGGTTATGCGGGTTCGGAGAAACTACTATTGGTACCGTTTCCACCACTTCAAGGCCGTAACCCTCCAAACCTATCACTTTTTTAGGGTTGTTAGTAAGCAAGCGGATTTTGTGCAAACCCAGGTCAGCCAGGACCTGTGCACCAATACCATAGTCCCGTAAGTCCGGAGCAAAGCCCAAAGACAGATTAGCTTCAACAGTATCCAGCCCTTTATCTTGAAGAGCATACGCACGAATTTTGTTATGGAAGCCGATACCTCGTCCTTCTTGTCTCATATACAGGAAAACACCTCGTCCCTCCTCCGCAATAGCCTGCATAGCTAGACCGACCTGCTCACCACAATCACAACGAAGGCTGCCAAATACATCGCCGGTAAGACACTCGCTGTGAACCCGGACCAGCACCGGTTCTTCACCAGATACATTTCCCCTCACCAGGGCTAGATGTTCATCAGGGTCAATATCACTCTTATAAGCAATCGCAATGAAATCACCATATCTTGATGGGAACTTAGCCTCAGCTACTCGATGTACCAGCCGCTCATGACGGCGGCGATAAGCAATAAGGTCGGAGACACTGATAATTTTAATTCCAAATTTCTTAGACATTGCCTCGAGCTGGGGCAGTCGTGCCATCGTCCCATCCTCATTCATTATCTCACAGATAACCCCTGCAGGATAAAGACCAGACAGCCTGGCTAAGTCAACTATGGACTCGGTATGCCCTGCCCGCGCCAAAACACCTCCATCCCTTGCCCGCAATGGAAACATGTGTCCCGGACGAGCCAAATCTTCAGGCTTAGTTGCCGGGTCAATCAACGTCTTTATTGTCTCCGCTCTATCTGCGGCGGAGATGCCTGTGCTCACCTTGTGTTTAGCTTCAACAGTCACCGTAAAAGCGGTAGAAAACTTTGAGGTATTATCCCCGACCATCAAAGGGAGTCTCAATTCGTCCAGTCGACTAGCGATAACCGGCATACAAATCAATCCCCTGGCATGCAACGCCATGAAATTGATAGCTTCGGGAGTAACCTTCTCAGCCGCTAATGCTAGGTCGCCCTCGTTCTCTCTACCCTCATCATCAACTATGATGACAAACTTACCTGCTTTTATATCCCCAATAGCCTCAGTAATACTTGATAAACTCATACCTTTCCCCTGAATCAGAAATTACCTAACTAAAAAGCCATTTTCCTGTAAGAAATCAACGGTTATACCCTTGCTGTGAGCCTGGCCAAGTTGCTCCACATACTTGGCAATAATATCCACTTCAAGATTAACCAAGTCGCCTACCCGTCTGTCGCCCAGAGTAGTGTGCCTACGGGTATAGTCAACAACAGACACCTGAAATAAGTTGGCATCCTTAACCGCTACAGTGAGACTAATGCCATCGACGGCAATAAAACCCTTATCCACGACATAGCGCATGACCTCGGGAGCAGCTTCAAATCCAATGAGCATTGCCTCACCATCCCATCTGACCGAAGCCACTCTTCCCGTAGCATCGATATGACCCTGGACTAAATGCCCTCCCAAGCGTCCACCAAGAGCCAGGGGGCGCTCTAAATTAACCGTTTCTCCGGCTCTTAACAGACCAAGATTAGACCGCTTTAACGTTTCAGACATTATGTCAACTGTGAAGGAACTGGCATTATAACTGGTTACCGTCAGGCATACTCCATTGACCGCGATACTTTCGCCCACCTCCATGCCGTGAAGAATGCTAGCCGCACTTATAGCCAGATTCCCATTACCGGTTGTAATTACCTTCCCTACCTCTTCTACAATTCCAGTAAACAACTTCACTCCTTAACGTAGCCGCTAATCATGAAATCTTCGCCAAACTTCTCTAATTTGACACGCTCCAGCTTTATTGCGTCGGTCATCCGGTCAACCCCTCTACCGGCAACTGCCATCTTTGCTTCTTCCCCGCCAATGATAATCGGAGCGATGAAGGCAATCACCTTATCCACCAGCTTAGAATCGAACAATGAACCAAGAAGAATCCCTCCACTCTCAACCAAGACACTGGTAATCTCACGCTCACCCAATACCTTTAGCAACCTTTTCAAATCTACTTTCCCTTCTTCCGAGGGCAACTCTAACAACTCAGCACCAGCCTGAGCGAAACTGTCTTTCTTTTCGGGATTGGCAAACTCGCTTAGCACCAGGAGAACTTTACCCGGTTCATTTAACACCCGGGATGTTGGCGATATACGTCCTCTACCATCAACGATTACACGGAGTAGCTGCTTCCTGACTGTTCCACCTTTACCACCACACCTGCAGGTGAGGTGAGGGTCATCAGCAATAACCGTATTCGCCCCAGCCATAATAGCATCAGCAATATATCGTAAGCAATGAACGTATTTCCTTGCCTCATTGCCACTAATCCATTGGGAATCACCTTCTTTGGTAGCAATTCTCCCGTCCAAGCTTACTGCAAATTTTGCTGTAACAAAAGGCATTCCGGTCGTAATATACTTGAGGTACGCCTCATTTAGCTCTTTAGCCTCCTCCTCGTACTCCCCCAAATATGTCTTAATGCCTTCCCTCTGTAGCTCGTCTCTTCCCTTCCCTGAAACTAGGGAATTTGGGTCAAGCACAGCCATATGAACCTCGGAGATACCGGCAGCAATAATTGCCTTAGTACATGGTGGCGTGCGACCATAGTGGCAGCATGGTTCCAAAGTAACATACATCACACCACCACGGGCTTTTTCACCAGCCTGCTTTAGGGCCATTATTTCAGCGTGCCAGGAACCCGGCGGTTGGGTATAACCCTGTCCGACAACTTCGCCGTCTTTAATCACCAGCGCCCCCACCGCCGGATTAGGGCTAACCTGCCCCAAGGCCAGTCTAGCCAGCGAGAGCGCCTGCCTCATATAGTCCATATCATTGCCATTCTAGCATCTCCTCTAAAAAAAGTGCAAATTAAGTCGAAAATAATAAGGAGAGTCAAAGAGAGGCTTCGCCTCTCTTAAAAATATATCTCCTTCCCCTTAGGGGAAGGAGATTAAGGGGATGGGGATTCTAAATAATCTCACCGGCAGGTTCACTAACACTTACCCACATCACTAGCAAGATAGCGACAAATAGATTATAATTGGAGCTAGCCTTGAAAATAGTAGTCCAATAAATGAGAGCTTTTCTACGCGATGTTCTGACAACACTCATACTGACAGGGGTAATCTACTTCGGATTACAAATCACGGTGCAACCTTATAAAGTATACGAATCTTGTATGGAACCTAACTTTCTGGAAGGACAAAGGGTAATCGTTAACAAAGTCGTTTATAAATTTCATGAACCAGAAAGGGGTGATGTAATCATATTTCACCCACCTGCCCCCTATAGCCTGGACGAAACCCCATTTATTAAGCGCATTATTGCTCTACCCGGTGATACTGTAGAGGTAAGAAACGGGGCGGTTTATGTTAACGGTTCAAAGTTAAACGAGCCTTACATTAAAGAACCGGTCACTTATACCTTCAATCTTGAAACCGTAAAGGGTGGATACTTCGTCCTTGGTGACAACCGCAATAATGCCAATGATTCTCACTTTTGGGGGACAGTCCCACGGGAAAACATTATCGGCAAGACCTGGTTATCATACTGGCCACCAGGCAAATTTGGTTTGACCGTTAACTACCCCTTAAAAGAGCAAGTAAACAGCACGACTGCTAAAATAAAACCTTCTAATGAAGTTCATATATTAAGGTTCGATTAAGGATAGACCGAAGAAGTACTAATCAATCGCCGCTTTCCTTGGAAGGAAGGAAAATAAAAGGGGGATAAAGCTAATGAAAAACGTAGAAGAAATCTTTGAAAAATCAGGGGCTATACTTAAGGGACATTTTCTACTTACTTCCGGGCTGCATTCTCCCGTTTATTGGGAAAAGTTCCAGGTCCTACAATCACCTAAATATACTGAGCAACTCTGCCGCATGATTAGTAGTCACTTCAGTAAGCAGAATATTCAAGTCGTAGCTGGACCAACTACCGGTGGCATTATCTTAGCTTTCGAAGTGGCTAAACAGTTAGGAATACGCGGCATATTCGCTGAAAAGGAAGGCACAGGAAGAATTTTTAGACGCGGCTTTACCATTAATTTGGGTGAGCGCGTCCTAGTTGTCGATGATGTCCTTACCACGGGTGGCTCTATAAACGAGGTTATAGCAGCGGTAAAAGACCGCGGCGGCATAACAGTAGGTGTAGGTGTATTAGTCGACCGTTCTGAAAAAACAGTGGACTTTGGTGTTCCATTTTTTAGCTGTCACCGTGCCGTTGCCATAACCTACACGCCACAGAATTGCCCTTTGTGCGCCGCAAAAATGCCACTGGTCAAGCCCAGCGGCTAATAAGCCATTACTTAATAAATGACTTCAGCTATAGTGAGGGATGATGAAATCTGGAGTTTTAGCTAGGTATAAAGACCTCCTTCCGATTACAGCCAAGACCCCTTTGTTTACATTAGGTGAGGGAGATACTCCCCTGGTCAGGTGCGGGCAGTTGGAGAAGGAAACCGGTTGTGGTGAACTCTACTTCAAACTGGAGGGGTGCAATCCCACAGGTTCCTTCAAAGACAGGGGCATGGTGGTTGCTATAGCCAAGGCGTTAGAAGCTGGGAGCAAGGCAGTCATTTGCGCCTCGACTGGTAATACTAGTGCTTCAGCCGCCGCTTACGCTGCTTACTGTGGACTTACGGTTGTTATTATTGTGCCAGCAGGCAACATCGCTCTGGGAAAGCTTGCCCAAGCTATTGTCTATGGGGCTAAAATAGTTGCCATCGAGGGTAATTTTGACCAGGCTCTAAACATAGTGCGAAGTCTAACTCAGAAACACGCCGTTACCCTGGTAAACTCGGTGAACCCCTATCGGATAGAGGGACAAAAAACAGCCGCCTTTGAAATTATCGATACTCTAGGTGATGCTCCCGATTACCTTTTTATTCCGGTAGGTAATGCCGGTAATATTACCGCCTACTGGAAGGGATTTGTAGAATACCATCAGATAGGCAAGGCAAGCCATAAGCCCAAGATGATGGGCTTCCAAGCCGAGGGGGCAGCCCCTATCGTTCGAGGGCATATCATCGAAGAGCCACAGACCATCGCTTCAGCGATACGGATAGGTAATCCGGCTAGCTGGCAGAAAGCGACTACCGCTCGTGATGAGTCCGGGGGTATTATCAATATGGTTACTGACGAAGAGATTATGTCTGCTCACCGGTTAATGGCAACCAAAGGAGGTATCTTTGGGGAGCCAGCTTCGGCAGCTCCCTTTGCCGGACTTATCAAACTTTCTCAACAAGGTATGGACTTCTCATCCAAGAAGGTAGTTTGCGTAGTAACTGGTAACGGACTTAAAGATATAGATATCGTCCTGAAAAATGCCCCGCCAATCCGTGGCCTGCCGGCTGATTTGGCGACTGTGGAACAAACCCTGGGGTGGGCTTAATAAAAAAGGTTAAGAATGACTATGGAGGAGCCAAGTGTTTGACGAAGCTGAAATTAGAAAAGCAGTCACTTCTATCATTAAGGCTATTGGGGAAGACCCGAAAAGAGAGGGTCTGATTGATACACCAAGACGTGTAGCTGAGATGTATGCTGAACTTTTCATGGGGATGGACGTGGACCCCAGGGAAGAGCTAAAGGTAGGGTTCCAAGAAGGACACCGGGAAATGGTAATCCTCAGAGATATCCCTTTCTATTCTATGTGTGAGCATCACCTTCTACCCTTCTACGGCGTCACCCATGTAGGTTATATTCCTAATACTGACGGACGTGTCGTCGGTGCTAGCAAACTCGCCAGGGTGGTAGAAATTGTGGCCCGGCGCCCTCAGCTTCAAGAAAGAATGACTTCTCAGATTGCAGACGCTATTTCTGACGGAATTAAGCCACACGGTGTAGCGGTTATCATTCAAGCGGAGCATATGTGCATGGTGATGCGTGGTATCAAAAAACCCGGGAGCAGTATCATTACTTCTGCTGTCAGAGGAGCATTCCGTACCAACTCTAAGACCAGAGCTGAATTCTTCTCTCTGGTACAGAACAAATAGTTTACTTATATTAACTAGCAGCAACAGCACTGCTAAATATAACAGCCTTATTATTTATAGTTTAATCCGAGGACGCCAGCGGTTTTGTTTCCTTGACTTCCATTTGCTTACCGCAGCATATAACAACACCCGTCCCCGCCTTAACACACAACACTTCAGTCCCGCAGACGCTACAGCGATATCTCTTACCTAACTGACTTGCCACTGAATAATTGCCTCCTTTAACTGCTCTGTTACTTCTTTAGTTCCATTGGTTTGCCGCAGCACTGAATCGTACCATTCGCACCTTTGGTACAAATGAACTCAGCACCGCAATTAGTACAGATATATCTCTTTCCTATCTGATTTGCCATCTTAATACCATCCCTCTATGATTAATATTTTTAAAAGCCAAAATATTATAAACTGATATTCAAAGAGCTGTCAAGTAGATGTACTAGTTCATATGAATAGTGACACAATTATTAATCAACCTCTTAAATCTGTCCGCTGTCTTTGCCTCACCCCCGTTACCCCCCCTCTCCTTTCAGGAGAGGGGGGGGTAAAGGGGATAGGGTCAAACCATCTAGTAGGAAGACCAGCAAGTGTCACCAATCTATCTGAACTGGCTCAGTAGCTTACGCCCGCATCACCCATTAGACTGGTCGAGAGAGAAGAACATAGCCTTACGGTCCTTGCTTCTTGACTGGACATACCCCTGTCCAGTTCAGTTGGTCTTGCCTCAAATGTCATTCTGAGGAATCCCGATCAATCGGGATGACGAAGAATCTAGGAGTGGGGTGGCAAAGCCCTACCCCGAGACCCTTCGCTACGCTCAGGGTGACATGAGGGATAGCACTTTTGAGGCAAAGCCAGTTCAGTTCCTGGTTTTTTGAATCTTTTGTTGCACCAAAACATAATCCTAATGGTGATTTCATTTGACGCCATTAGCCTACTGGAGTAGAATTAATACTTACCATAATCAAGACCAACCTTCGGTATAAGTCTGTGTTCAGTGAATACTATTAAGTCCGCAACTTCTGCCTTTTGAATCAATGAACTAATATGAAAGAAGAGCATAAGACAAAAAAGCAACTCTTAAACGAACTGAACGAATTGCGCCAGCGAGTTGTCGAGCTAGAAGCATCGAAGAACCAGCAGAGCCACGAGGGAGAATTACTTCACATCTTCCGCATCAATTCACCCATTGGCCTCTTCATAAGTCAAGACGGCAAGTTTAAATTCGTTAATGACGAATTCCGCAGAATGCTTGGTGGTAGAGAAGGCAAGCTTTTAGGTACTGACCCGCTACAGCGCGTTTTCCCCGAAGATAGAGTCATGGTCAGAGAAAACGCCATAAAAATGTTAAAGGGAGAGCGTTCTTCACCCTATAAATATCGGGTTATTAACGAAGACGGGCAGACCAGATGGGTATTAGAGGGGGTTGTCTCAACACAATACCAGGGGAAACGAGCCGTTCTGGGACACTCCATGGATATCACCGAACTTGAGCGAGCACAGGAGAAATTACAGGAGCTTTACGAACAGGAAAGAAAGCTCCGCCAAGAGCTAGAAGCGGAAGCACAAAGAAGAATAGAATTCACACGAGCATTGGTGCATGAGTTAAAAACTCCACTAACACCGGTGCTTGCGTCAAGCGAGTTACTTGCTACTGAACTTCGTGAGGAACCCTGGCTAAGCGTCGCCAGAAACATTCATAGTGGCGCCTCTAATCTTAATAAGAGGATTGATGAACTTCTCGACTTAGCAAGAGTCGAGATTGGTATGCTCCAAATAAATCCGAAGCTGGTCGACGCATTAAAATTACTTCACAGTGCAGCCGAGAATATGGCAGTACTAATTTCAAGGGACGGACTATCCCTGATATTATCTTTACCTCCTTCGCTACCCTTGGTCTGGGCTGACGAAGAACGCCTACGCCAGGTAATACTCAACCTACTAATCAACGCCTCAAAATTCACCCCTGAGGGAGGTACCATCACTCTGAAAGCAAAAACAAAGGGTGCTACCTTAGTTGTAGAAGTTCATGATACCGGCCCCGGTATTCCTGAAGACGAGCAGCAACGGCTGTTCCAGCCCTACCACCGGCAAATGAGAGATAGAGAGCACCTCAGTGGACTAGGATTAGGGCTGGCATTATGTAAAAACCTGGTGGAGCTTCAAGGTGGTAAAATATGGGTGGAAAGCCAGATGGGAAAAGGCTCAACCTTTAGCTTCTCTATACCTTTAGCTACTGATAGTCAGAGGGATGAAGGTTTGAAACAGGAGACAACTGATGAAGGTTCTTATTATCGAGGATGACCGAGAAATTGTAGATGCTATTTCCCTCGCCTTTCAAATACGCTGGCCTGAAGCTACAGTTGTTTCTACGCGACTTGGCGAAAAGGGAGTTGAATTAGTTGAAAGCGAGGCCCCTGATATTGTCATCCTTGACCTGGGATTGCCTGATATTAGCGGTTTTGAGGTGCTACACCAGATTCGCCTCTTTTCCCGAGTACCCACCATTGTTCTGACAGTAAGAGCGGATGAAGCCGATATCGTCAAGGGACTGGAGTGGGGAGCGGACGATTACATGACTAAACCCTTCCGTCAGTTAGAACTCTTGGCACGCGTAAAGTCCCTAATTCGCCGGCAAAGCCCCGTAGAAGAGGAACTGGTGACTTATGGACCGTTGCGCCTTGATGCTAAAACTGGGCAACTCAATTATAGTGGCAAAGAAATCGCACTCACCATCACTGAAAGTCATATCCTTAATCACCTAATGAAAAATGCTGGCCATGTGGTCACTCACTCAAGCCTCGCCGAGGCAGTTTGGGGCGCCGACTACTCAGGGGCAGCGGATAGCTTAAAAGTTCACATCCGACGCTTGAGAGAAAAGATAGAGGCCAATCCTAGCCAACCGAAGCTTATCCTTACCAAAACCGGCGTTGGATACTTCCTGGCGAAATCGGAGTAGTCTGCTTCGTAACAGCCAAAGTAGCCTCTATCAGTTACATCAAAGATTCCTTTCTATGCCTTCTTACATCTAAACTGTAATCCTTTTGTTATCATATTGTAACCTTATCTTAACCCCTAAGAGCAAATCTTAATCTTCACTTAACTTCAGAGTTATAGACTAGAATTAACAGTAAAAGTAAAAGGAGGAAAACAAATGAGAAATATAATAGAACCAATCTTAATAGTCAGTCAGGTACTCAAAGCCCTTATGGAAAACGACTTTATCACCCCTACCGTGGCTATTGTGGAAAGTTATCCATACTTTACGGTTAACAGCTAATGCGACTCACATCCTCAACCCCACTCGGTCAATAAAGTGATTCTCGATCTGTTGGTGCCAGGATGCAGAATTAGTTTGTTTGCTCTGCATAACCACGCTTAGTCAAGAGATAGTTACTTGTCATTCATCCCAAATGGTAGCCTTTCCCTCAACTAGTATTTCTCAAGTCCAATACAACTTGGAGCATCTTTAAACCAAAGGCAGTTGGCTGTATTCGACTTTTGTTTCATTCTAAATAACTGCAGGGAAGGGTATACTAAACTTGACGACTGCCATAGGCAGATATAAGATTAAGTTATAAGAATATGAGAGCCTATCACAATATTCGATTTTGGAGGCAAAAGAATGACTGACAAGAAAGTGGTTATCTATTCCACTAACACCTGACCCTGGTGTCATCGGGCGAAAGAGTATCTTTCGCGAAAAGGGATTTCTTATATTGAACACAATGTGGCTGCAGATAAGGAAAAAGCCAAAGAGATGATACAAAAGTCCGGGCAAATGGCTGTACCGGTGATTATTATTGATAACGAGATTGTCGTCGGTTTTGACCAGGCTAGATTGGACAAACTATTGTCATAGGGTATCTGGTTGGAGGACAGGGCAGCTACAATATTGGTGTGACTATCCTGGGGCAAACAACGAGCGTTCTTGAAGATGTGTTGCTCGTGGCTGTCCTTGGCATCGTGCTAACGGCAATTGCGTCATGGTCTTTCAACAAACAGGATTAGCTTTTCAATACGCCCACTTCAGGTATTGACCCTACCTCGTTTTACCCAAAGCTCTAGGCAGCAATTTTCAGTATGCCAAGTAAGTCCAGACCACGTATAATCATACTTACGGCAATGGCGGCAAGCAAAAGATTAAATACCTGCGAGACCGCCCTGAGCCCACCCTGCCCCATGAACCTGGCAATCTGACTGCTCAACAGAAAGAAAATCCAGGCTATTAATATATTCAAGATAAAAGAAAGCAGAACCATATACAAGGGGAATTGAGTGGCAAGTAGCAGCAATGTGGTTATTGTCGCTGGACCCACTATCAGTGGCGTACCAATAGGAACAACAGCTACCATCTCTCGCTTTAATACCTCTACCATGTGGCCGGTCAGCATATACTTGATAGAGAGCACCAAAAGAATAATACCACCGGCAACGGCAAAAGAGCCCACGCGTATATCCATCACATTCAAAATGAATTGTCCAAAGAAGAGAAAAACAAGGCCGACAATGGCAGCAGTTGCCGTGGCAATATGAATCATCTTGAGACGCTCCCGGCCAGACATCCCTTCACTCAGTGAGATAACAAAGGGCAAATTGCCAAAAGCATCAATAACTATAAACAGAGGCACAAAGGTCAAGATAAATGCTTGCGGCCAGTTATACATACTTTCCTGCGTCTATAGTCGGTGAAAAAGCTTGCGCCACGGCACCATCATCCCTCTTTCCATGGTTTCTGCCCAGCAGCATTACGCCCAGCGATTCGACCGACAGCCATGCAGTCCCCCAGATTCCCAGCGCCCTGATACAGGTAGCCATAGATTGAGCCGAGCTCCCCGGCGCTGTATAACCTCAGAATCGGACTTCCGTCGGGTCGGATTATTTGCGCCTTGGCATTACGCTTGGGACCGCCCTGGGTATTGAGAAGGGTGGGTGACACCTCAATAGCATAGAATGGTACATTTTTGATTGGCGTTAGCATTCTGGTCCTGCCAAACTCCGGGTCTTTTCCCGCAGCACAATAACCATTCCATCGATTGACAGTATCTTCAAGTACTGTCGCATCTAACCCGATGATGCTGGCCAATTTAGCAATAGTATCAGCCTTTTTAATCCAACCTTTAGCTAACTCAGCACTATTATCCTTACTCCAGTGGTAGAGCTTAAGTATTTGATTCCATCCGTGATAGAAATTATTATCGTAAAGAGGACCGGCTGAAAACAGGGTATGGTCAAATATCATGAACATCGGACAGGGGGTAGGAGATTGTGTCCATTGGCCATTGACTTTTATCTTACCATGGGCATTACGGAATTTTTCATCCACAAACCTCTTTCCTTCGGCACCAACGACAATCATACCCCCGGGGAATTCCAAAGTGGGAATCATCGTGCTTATCTCCATTACGGTAGGAAACTCAGGGACTTTTAGATGATAAAAAGGACCAGCAGCATTGGTCATATGCCAGAGGTCAGCACCCACCATCATCGCCATCTTTATACCATCACCGGTGTTATATGGCGTACCCAACGGGTAACAATACGGTAAGTTTGGCACGAAGTTTCGAATCATCTCCTGGTTATTCTCAAACCCGCCGCAGGTCAAGACAACTGCTCTCTTAGCTTTTATATTAAGTAACTTTCCTTCATGTTCAGCTATGATTCCAACTACCTCTTTGGTGGCATAATTTTGAATCAACTCTTTCCCTTGTGTTGCATGGAAGACTTCAATCCGTCTCTTATCTACTGAAGCTTTCAGTAGCTTCCAAAGGTGCTCATGACCCGACTCCTCAATATGATAGATGCGAACGCAATCAACTCCGGGCATCTCTGAGAATTCGCCTCTAGTGGTAGGGATTCCCCCTGAAGGCTGCCCACCCAAGCTCTTGACCCAGTCCGTGTTCTTGGCCATCTCCTCTGCCCAGGCTCGGGCCATTTCTTGCGGAACGGTATAAGCGCCACAGAGCGCATTGAGATATTCAACGGATTGAGCGACCGGCTCTGGCGCAAGCCACGCCTGGCTTGAAACGCGACTATTTCCCCCCTCCTGACCTTCAGGTGCTTTTTCCAAGATTAGCACCTTGGCTCCCGCATCATGAGCAGTTATGGCTGCCGTCGCCCCGGCAGCTCCATAGCCGACAACTACGACATCAGCTTCTTTGTTCCAATTCTTAGGAAGTGAAAATTTTGCTGCCACTTTTCTTCCTCCTTACCCAGCGTTTAGTTGCCCGTATAATAGCATACTTACCTGATAGACACCAAACCAACTATCATCAAAATTCACCGTCATTGTCTATTGGTTTGTATCCGCCTCAACATAGACAGCTTGCGTCTCGCTTCTACGATGGCCGATTGGTCAAAGTGCCTGGAATCGTAGGCAGCCCTGCTGGCAGCCTGACTCAGCCACTCTACCATCTCCCGGCTGTCTGGAATTTGACCACCTATGAGAGTAGCGTATTCATAGGGGGCTTGATATGGCTGTCGAGAGGGCAAACCTTTCTTAACAAGCAAGGCTATCATTTTATGGTAAAGGCTCAACATCAACCTTCTCGACTCCCCGTCCAGAATGCTATATCCTTTTACTTCCTTTCTGATTTTTACCTTACGGCGACTGAGAAGTAAAACCAGAATAACAACGGTAATTCCCGCGCCGAGCAATATTAACCAGGCCCAAACAGGTACAGAGATAGAACCAAGGGATAGCGTGCCCACTAATGGCGACAGCACACTAGCAAAGGTAACTCCGGTAAAATCTTCCAGTCCAAAGTAGAGCCAATTTCGTCTGGTGGCAAAACCCATCGCAGTTTTGGGGCTTGGCGTCGGGTCAAAAGCCACCCAACCATTTCGCTGAAAGTGAATTTCTACCCAGGCATGCGCATCCCCGGTACGCACGGCATACGCTCCAGTCATCGGATCGATGAAGCCGGGCAAATATCCCACTGCGACACGCGCTGGCAGACCAACGTGCCGAGTCATTACTGCCATGGCAGTAGCAAAATGAGAGCAATAACCAGCCTGTTGTTCAAACAGAAAGTAGTCTACGGCATCACGCCCCGACGGCAGTGACTCGACATCCAGAACATAGGGATAATTGGTGAGCAGGAAGCGCTCCAGCCTCGCCGCTTTCTCGTAATCGGTGGAGGCACCTTGCACGATGGACTCGGCTAGTTCGGCAGTTCGTTCACTGATGGACGGAAGCGTCAGATTGGAAATGTCATCAGAGACAACGCTGTCCCTCCGCAGCAACTCAGGCTTGAGATACGGCACCGAGGAGAGAGCACGATATAGAGTACCCTTCTCGAGGAATGTCTGACTCGTTTGGGGCAGATAGATTCTCCCCGGGTCATAGCCAGTGAATACGGCGTTGGGCTGGTCTGACAACAAGTAATATGCTTGCCAATAGACCCTTTGCCCTGTTAAGTTCAATTTGGAATCGGGTAAGACGAACTCCCCTCGGCTCTCGTTAAGTAGCCTAATCTGGAGTGAGGAAGGTAACCACCCCCGTCCATCATATACATCCAGTGTTGCGCCGCGCCAGTAGCTGGATAACCGACTGCGTACCTGCATTACCACTCTATCGGCTGAAGAACCGACGTAACCTAGCGTGGCATATTCCCTGTTAGCCAGGATTGATTCATCATCACGGGATGGGAATATCCCCGGTGATACCGAGGCACCAGGCTTACTGGGAAGCGTGGTAAGCCCGCTAAGACTGAGGTCCAGTCGGCTGGGAAGCCAGTTTGCCTGAGCTATGTTACTGCTGACAAGTCTCGGCATAAAGAGAAAAAAGACAGCGGCGAGCAAAAAGGTGCTCGCGGCAAAGCCTAACCAGAACCTTCCGGCAGTGTGCCACCTGAATTCTCCTACTAACACACCCTGGTCTATCTCAGCTTCCATACGGCCAATGGCAACCGCTATCAGCGCCAGGACCGTAAACAATAACGGGAAGACCAAAAACCAAATATCGAGTGCCACTTCACTGATAAGCACCAGGAGCAGACTTCCCAGAATCAAACTGGCGATTATGTTTCTTTTTCTCACAAGGTCGAAACTACCTAACACCAACCCGTAGATGAGATAGCGAGATAGTAGCAGCCTGTCGCTCAGTCCAGAAAGCAATATATCTCCACCAAGAAAGACAGTAAGGACCATAAAAAGGAGTAGAATCAACCTGCGGCGAATCGAGCCGTCATGCCGGCGCCAGCTATAGAAGTGACCTGCTGCCAGGCCTAGTATACCAATAGCCAGCAGCAAGATATCCCTACTTGCCCAAGCCACCGCCGCTATGGAGCAGCTAACGGCAAGGAAGGCAAAAAATCTTGAACTAGCCGAGTATTTCGCAATCTGCATTCTTCAATCAACCAACACTGGTGATTTGTGGTAAAAACAAAGAACTGCCCAACTTTTGTATCGCTGCTTCCAAATTACCCCGGGGGCAACTAAGGATGTAAATGTTATTCCCCTTCAATTTAGAGAAAAACTCGCCGGATGCTTCTTCCGTAGTGAAGTCTTCCAGAAGCACTATCACCAGTCCCAGCACTCGGGCAGCCAACTGCGATAGCACAGGGATTAGCCTGGTTTCTATTGAAGGTACTATCGCCACGACGATTTTGTTCGGCTCAAGTATTGCCATCGATTCAGCCAAACTAACCTTGCCGTCTATTTCTAAGTGCGCCAGGAAGTCCATTGCCTCTCGCCACCCACCATTACGCAAAGGCGTCTTTCCGGCGATAATGTCTATGCCGTATCCGGAGTCAGCACAAAGCTTAGCCAGGCTGGCAGCGACCTTGATGCTGTATTCTAAGGTCGTCTCTTTCCCCTCCCCGAAATCCTGTCTCGCTTCAAAGGCAACAGCTACCGAGCCCTGACTGGCTTGCTCGAACTCTTTGAGCATGAAATGCCCCAGTTTAGCAGTATTACGCCAGTGGATATACTTTAGCGGGTCGCCATGCCGATATTCCCTGGAACCATAGAATTCAGCAGCCACGCTCGACTTGACAGCATGACCCCAATCTACCCACGCTGCATCGGCGATAGGAGAGCTTTCGATTCGGTAATAGGCAGGGTAAATTGTCAGATTCAAAGACAATTGAAAAGTACGCTGACGTACTATCAGCCCCAGAGGCCCGCTTGATTGCAGGGTAACACTCGATGAATCGTAATACCCTCGCCGGTAACAGGTAGCGGTATAGGAAAAGACTCTCATCGACCCCGGGGCAAGCCTGGTGAGAAGAAAGGCCCGGTGACGCTTTTCTGGTTCAGCAAAGGGACAATCCTCCAATACCTTAATGAAGTACCTGGCAAAACGCCCATTGCTACTCACTTTGAGTTTAACCTCAACCGTCTCGTCCTCCAGAGGACCGCTTAATTGCCACCGGTTGAGTGTAGAGGTCGGCAATAATAGCTGACGCTCTACTTGTAGAGACCTGAGGCTATGCCAGGGCAAGATGGCTGATAGCACGAGCAGGCTCCAGATGATACCATCAAAAAGGTAGAGCCAGCCTATTTGAGTTTGAATTGCCAGTAAATAAACGAACCCACCGGCGGCGATGAAACCAAAGCCTGCTTTAGTCATAAGTTATCTTATAAAGAAATTGTTTCACTAATCCCTCACCCTTTATTCCTCTCCCCTTCAGGGGAGAGGAAAGATATTATAGAGAGGGGCGAAGCCCCTCTCTTACTTACACCCCTTCCCTTGGCAAGGGAGGGGGACAGGGGATAGGTTGTCAAACGACCTCTATAAAGGTACCGGGACCGTGCTCAGAATAGCTTCGATGCATTTCGCGGATGCATCAGGCTCTGAGGAACGGGTTTGAATACGGTGGCGGAGTACCGCTGGCGCTATCACCTTAACATCGTCGGGTGTAGCGAAATCTCTTCCTTCCATGGCTGCCCTGGCCTGGGCAGCCCTCTGTAGAAAAACAGTACCGCGAGGGCTTACGCCTATAGCTATTTCGGCACTTGCCCTCGTCTCAGCTACAAGATTAGCAATATATTCTTTTACCGGCCGAGCAACTTCAACCTGGTATACCTGGTCTTGCATGGTAGAAATGTCACTGGCGGTGAGAACCGGGCTAATACTCAGTCCCCCATGTTCATGTCGTTCCAGTATTTCCACCTCTTCCTCCTGCTTCGGATAGCCAATCCCGAAAGAGAGCAAAAATCTGTCCAGCTGGCTTTGAGGTAGAGGGAAGATACCATGCGCCTCAGCGAGGTTTCGTGTCGCAATGACGAAGAAAGGCCTGGGTAGAGGGCGAGTAATTCCATCGAAGGTAATGTATCCCTCACCCATTGCCTCAAGCAGAGCGGACTGTGTTCGCGGACTGGAGCGATTAATCTCATCTGCCAGCACTATATTGGCAAAGATAGGGCCAGGCACAAACTTAAAGTCTCCAGCAGTCTGGTCATATATCGACGAGCCGGTAATATCACTCGGCAGCAGGTCTGGAGTGAACTGGATACGCTTGAAGTTAGCCTGCAATGACTGCGCCAGTGTCTTTGCCAGTAATGTTTTACCTACACCCGGAAAATCATCCAGAAGAACATGCCCCTGGCATAGCAATCCCAGCAGACTCATTCTAATAACATCCGGGCTCGCTACCACTACCTGACGAATATTATCAACCACTGCTCGCACCCGGCGAACAAATTCCTCATTCATAAAACCCCCATAACCTCATGCCGTAAGATTTTAGCTACGTGCTCGCCAGCTATAAACCGAGCACCAACCAATCTATTATACCTTCATTTGTGAGTTAAATGATAGCCCGTGTAAGCGTCGGTTCTGTTTGCATCTGGTTGATTCCACTGTCATTGCGAGGAGTCCGCCTGAGGCGAACGACGTGGCAATCTCATTACTGCATGACTGATGTTACTGCGTGGATCAGAACTGAGCATTATGAGATTCTTCGTTACTCTCAGAATGACGCTAAACGAATGGCTCGCAATGACACCACCAACTAAGACCGAACGATCTCCCCAAACAATGGTGACTTATCAGTTTTTCGCATACGAAGAGATACACAGACTTCACTATTGAAGGGAAAAGAGAACTACTGGAATCTGAAATAGAAAGGAGCACTGTTTGCGCAATGCAAATAAATGTTACTTGAATCAAAATAGTGCAACGTCAGAGCGTCCTATGTCAGCTCCTCTAGGAACGACTACAATGCCGGTCTCTGATACTGTACAGCCTCTCTTCTTATCCGCCTCCAGGTCATAGCCGATGGATGCTCCAGTCTGGATTCTAGTTTCCTTGTCAATGATGGCTTGTCTTATCCTGGCATAAGGCTCGATGATAACATCATCAAATACGATTGACCTCTCAATCGTGGCATCTCTTTCTACAACTACGCCCGGGGACAATATAGAACCAAACACCGTCCCACCGCTAACGATACAACCATCAGACACGATAGACTCCAGGGTTCTCCCCCCGAGAACACACTTGCTTGGAGGCAGCGGTCTCTGGTAAGTCCTGAAGGGCCACCTCTCTCCGTAGAGATTAAAAACAGGGTCAACGCCTACCAGGTCCATACTCGCTTCATAGTAGGAATCGATAGTGCCAACGTCCTTCCAATACGAAGAATCACGAGTTCTATCAACCAGAACTTTGTTTCTTTTACCCTCCCTCACTTCGACCACGAATTCTTCTATCTTGTTCTCTTTCTCATAGTCGTAAACGAAGATTTCAAAACCCTTGCCTATCATTTTGGGAATGATATGTCTACCGAAGTCTTCTTCCTCTCCTCGCAAAGCCTCCATCACAACATCAACTCTGAAGATATAAACGCCCATTGACGCCAAGGCATAGTCTGGAGCATCTGGAATCGTCTTTGGCTGCGCCGGCTTCTCTTCGAAACCAACCAGTCTATAGTCTTTGTCCACCTCAAGCACTCCAAGCTTTCCCGCCGCCTCTTCTTTTTTTACCCTGATAGCGGAGAGTGTCAGGCCAGCTTTCTTTACCTTGTGATATTCCGCCATACTCAGGTAGTTCATCTTGTAGATGTGGTCACCAGAGAGGACGAGGAGATGTTCAACATCTCTTCCCCGGAGCAAGTCAAGGTTTTGCCGTACCGCATCGGCAGTACCACGATACCAATCATCACCAAGCTTCTGCTGGGCTGGTTCACAATAGATGAAGTCTCCTAAACCTGAGAGCGAGATACCCCAGCCATCCTGGATATGTCTATTCAGCGAGCTTGACCGGTATTGTGTGAGAACGAAAATGTGGCGACATCCTGAGTTGATGCAATTACTAAGTGTGAAATCAATGAGCCGGAATTTACCACCAAAAGGAACTGCCGCCTTTGACCTCTCTCTGGTCAAGGGTTGCAGTCTCTCCCCTACCCCACCAGCCATTATTATCGCTATCGTCTTGTCCATTGCCTTCCTCCGTGTACTTGCTGGTTTTCCTAAAGCAGCATCTCTGGCGCAGGAACATGATTCGATAGTTATTCCTATTCATCGAGCTGGCTTTACTCATACCTTGATTTATTATATTTTATCTCGTTTCCTATACTTCTGTCAAAGTTTTTCCTTAGATGATGTATCTTCTCTGTCTATTCTGCCACTCTTTGATTTCCCTCGCCTTATCCTCAAACCCATTCCTGCCCATCATACCATAGGCATACTGCTTACTGGCTTCAACCCCTGGCTGGTCCATGGCGTTAACATCATAAAGCCCACTAGTGAAAACTGTTTGCACCTCCAGCAGAAAAAGGAGCTGACCTATGGTAAACGGGTTTATTTCTGGCATAGTGATGCTCATGTTGCTTCGCCCGCCCCGGGCAAGGGCAAACTGTGTCGCCTGTGCTTCAAACTTCATAAGCTCTCCCAGGCTATGCCCTCCCAGATAGGAAAGACCTCCTCTGTTTCCTGCGAGCGCTGGTATTGGCATCTCCACCCCCAGATTTTCAACCAGCAAAAAGGTAATAAGTTTATTAAATGGTCCCTCGGCGTATAACTGTAGCTGACTATGCTGGTCGGTGACTCCAAGAGCGACAACTGGGGTTTGCCCCACATTTACCACTTCCCCTGACATGGTTCGCGTTTTCCCCAGACTTTCTGCCCATAGCTGACGAAACCAGTAGGCTACCTGGATTAGGGCATCGCTATATGGCATCATAACCGCAATATCGAGCCTCTTTCTCACATCAGCCAGGTAATGCAGGACTCCACTCAGGTAAGCCGGATTTTGCCATAGCTGGTTTGTTTTACAGCGCTCGTCCATGTAGCGAGCACCGGCCAGAAGCTCCAAAATATCAATACCGCACATGGCAGCAGGCAATAATCCTACCGGACTGAATACAGAAAAACGCCCCCCCACGTTCTCTGGAATCGAGAGTAGTGGATACCCTTCTTCTACCGCCAGAGACCTCAAGTCCCCTTGCTTGGAGTCGGTGGTAACCACAAAATGCTCCTTAACCGATGCTTTCCCAATCCTCTCCATGAGCATCTGCCGAACAATAAGAAACTGGCTCAAGGTCTCGGTGGTAATACCCGATTTAGTGATTACATTGAATACCGTCCCTTCCGGATGAACAAGGTCGAGGAGACTCTTAAAGGTAAGCGGATCAATATTGTCCAGAAAAAATACCCGGGGCTTTCCGTTTCTATCTGACTTGGTGAGATGATTATGTAAAGGATGGTAGAGGGAATGGCAAAGAGCAATTCCACCCAGTGCAGAGCCACCGATACCCAGAACAATAAAGTCGTCACACTTTTCTTGAATAGTGCCAACCGTTTGTAATACCTTTTCGGCCGCTTCTAAATCGTAAGGAAGCTGGTAAAACCCTAGCTCACCTGCTTTCCGCCTGGATTCGATATTACTGGCAATCTGTAAAGCTCTGGGGATAAGTCCATCAATTTCTTCCGGACTGATGCCCCTGTCTTTTCCAATATAATCAGTCATCATGTTATCGAAGTCCAATCGCAGGGGCATCTTATCGACCCATCGCCTATCCTTCCATCTTTCCATCTCTACCTCCTTATATCAGGTATCGGAATTTCAATTTATCTCTCATTGGCGAGATTGTCAATAACACAGCTTAGGGTTTGCTCAATTATGTTGGCACTTCACTTAAGGTTGACCTCACCCCCTAACCCCCTCTCCTTTTAGGAGAGGGGGAGGAAATAAAAGAGGGGCGAAGCCCCTCTTAGACGCCCTGAACATCAGGTAAGTAAGAGGGGATTGCTCCAAAAGTCATTCTGAGGAGTCCCGATAAAGTCGAGACGACGAAGAATCCGTTCTCAGGAGTTTTATCATAAATTCTTCGCGGAGTTTACCCTGAGCGCAGCGTGAGGGTTCGCAATGACATAAACGAACCACTTTTGAGGCAAGACCTCTACAAGGAGAAGGGGATTAAGGCCTGCCCGCTTGCCTTCGCTGAAGCTTTAGCACAAGCAGGCCGCACGAGGCTTCGGCAGGCGGGGGATAGGGTTGCTTCAGAACTAATCCATCATCCGAAAAAATAGAATGCTTACAATTAAAATGCGACCTTTGGGATATTGACATGACAGGGTAAATAACTTATGCTCATGCCTGAAAGTAGGGTATCATCTAATAAGAGTATATTTTGGTAAATATTACAAAACAGTAAGAGGAGGAACTAATGGCCGAAAAGGTAGGCGGTTACAATGGCAAAATCTTAAGAGTGAATCTTTCTAAAAACAGCACCTCTGTCGAGACAACTGACGAATTATTCTGCCGGAAGTACCTGGGCGGTGCTGGTTTTATTTCATACTTTCTGCTTAAAGAACTACGGCAAGGGATTGACCCCTTAAGCCCGGAGAACAAACTAATCTTTGCCCTAGGACCGGTAACAGGCGTTCCCCTGCCGGGAAGTGGCCGTCACTGCGTTGGTGCTAAATCACCTCTAACCGGCGGCTACGGTAAGGCAGAGTCCGGCGGATACTGGGGCGCCGAGCTCAAGCACGCCGGCTACGATACCATTATCGTTGAGGGCAAGGCTAAAAAACCGGTCTACCTCTGGATTCACGACGGGGAAGTGTACATAAAGGATGCCAGTCATCTGTGGGGAAAAACGACCAAGGAGACCGAGCAAGCCATCAGAACTGAGCAAGAAGACAACCTCATCAGAGTAGCCGCCATCGGTCCAGCCGGAGAAAATCTGGTGCGTTTCGCCTGCGTAATGAATGACCTGAAGGATGCTGCTGGTAGAGGAGGAATGGGGGCAGTAATGGGTTCAAAGAACCTCAAAGCTATTGGTGTCAGGGGTCATAAACGACCGAAGGTAGCTGACCCTGAGCGTCTGAAGGGATTCAGACAGTGGCTATTAGCCAACCGACCGCTATGGGCTTCATTCAACGAACTGGGCACCGGAGCCGGAATGGGAGCTTTTATGTCTACCGGAAATGTACCGGTCCGTAATTTCCTGGATGGTGAATTTCCTGAGGTATCAAAAATAAGTGCTGAGGCAGTAAGAGACACGATAAGGGTGAGGATGGAAGCCTGTTATGCTTGCTCAATCCGCTGTAAAAAAGTGGTGAGGGTTGATGAACCTTACTCCGTAGACCCCGACTATGGTGGCCCGGAGTATGAGACATTAGCAGCGATAGGCTCTAACTGTGGCATAGGCGACCTCAAGGCAATCGCCAAAGGAAATGAACTTTGTAACGCCTATTCCCTGGATAGTATTTCAACAGGGGTTGTCATTGGTTTTGCCATGGAGTGTTTTGAGAACGGCCTGCTAAATATGGAAGACACCAATGGCATCGAACTCAAATTCGGCAATGCCGAAGCAATGCTCAAAATGATTGAACTGATTGCCAAACGTGAAGGTATTGGCGACCTGCTGGCTGAGGGAACGGCTCGCGCAGTTAAAAGAATTGGCAACAAAGCGCAGGAATTTGCCATGCATGTTAAGGGGCTGGAAATAGCAATGCACGACCCGCGAGTCAAAGCAGCTCTAGGTCTGGGCTACGAAGTTAACCCTCATGGAGCTGACCACTGTGCCAACCTCCATGATACTATGTTCTCCACACCAGGACGGGGATTAGAGACCGTAAAACTTCTCGGGATACTTGAACCTCTCTCTGCTGACGAACTTGGGCCAAAGAAGGTAGCCCTGTTTCGAGCAAGTCACCTGTTTCGTATTGCTCAAGACGACCTCGGTCTCTGTTTGTTTACACCTTATGACGCTGAACAGGTTACCAATATCTTAGCTGCTGTTACCGGGTGGAATACTAGCGCGGTCGAAATGTTGAAGGTGGCAGAGAGGACTTTAACCATGGCAAGGTTATTCAACATTCGGGAAGGATTTACTGCTGCCGACGACAAGCTACCAAATCGTTTCTTCCAACCGAAGAGGAACGGCGTCCTCTCTACGAAGCATTACGATAGTAAACAACTGGAAGCAGCGAAAAGATACTATTATACTTTAATGGGCTGGGATGCAAAAACTGGCGTACCTACTCCAGAAAAAGTAGAAGAGCTAGGCATTGAATATTGATATACGGAGGACAAGGCTATGACAAAGCCAAGAAGGGCAACCTCTCCCGACAACAAAGTAGTAGCGACAGTAAAATCGGTTAAGGGCAATTGCTCATGGGGACATGAGGCCGGTGACACTTTTGAAATAAGCTGCCATGACACCGCTAACCTATGTGGCTTCTTCTATCACGATATCTACCCCTACATTGCTATGCTTCAGTTCGGCGGCGGGTTTCCCGCTGCATGGGGAAACCCAGATGTGATGACTGTAGAGTGTATGGACCACACAAACTTAGTAACAATGGAGTTACGCCGGGTCAGAGAACAACAATAGCCTGTTTCGGCGGTGATGTCCTCTTTTCGGTCTATGACACCGAATTCCCAAAGATAGAGCCATAGATAAGATAGCTAATGGTTAAGAACGGCTGGTTCTCTTGCCTATCCAGAAACCTAAAACGCCGAGGAGCAAGGCACCGATTCCAAGCAGGACATATATTAACACCTGGGTCTGAAGGAACCCACCAACATAGAATGACCCGGTACCTGACCATTCACTGCTATTAGAAGCACCATCTAACACCTTAACATGCCAGTAGTAGGGCGCTTCTTTACTTGTCGGCTTTAGCTCTTCTTCCTTGGTAAGGGTATATTCTGAAGCAATAAGCCCCGTTTTCTCAAGCAATATGGAGCCCCCCAAAAAGCCCTTATCATCGGCAACCTGAAAGACATAGGTTACACCACTCGGGTCAGTAACATCCTCCCAGTCAAAGTAGGTTTCTGACTTAGCCTTGATATCCATTTCTGGTTTCACTGGTCTTGGTATCGCTGGTGGAGTTGATTCCATAATGAAAGTAAACTCCCTGGTGCTTATGCCATCGGTAGCAATTATCTGGTGTTCTCCGCCTGCGCTGGGTGGAGCTTTAAAAGAGACCGCGAAGCTTCCATCAGCGCTAACAGTAGGTGTCGCTACTTGATTATCGCTGTAGGTAACAGTTGCTGTTTTACCAGCCATAAATCCAACACCATTGACGGTTATGTCAGTGCCGACATAACCGGGCGAAGCCACACTGGTAACCGGAATAATGCTGGCAGTGGTCGTAATCGAAAACTCGGCCTCAACTATATTGGTACCATCGCTGGCCATTACTTTGTATTTGCCAGCATTGGCTACCGGTACGCTAAAAGTAGCGGCAAAGCTGCCAAGACTATCAGTAGATGCGGTAGCGACCTTCTCGTTATCAAAGTTGATAGTCACTAATTTATTGGCAAGAAAGCCAGTGCCACTAGCCATAATCTTACTACCAACATAGCCAGAGATGGGTTTGATGTCTGCTGAAGCCAAAATAGTGAAATTGTTCCTAGTCTCATTGGTGCCATCGCTAATTGTCACTCGGTGGACGCCATTGGCCCCGACAGGCACATTGAAACCGACCTGGAAGCTACCCTTACTATCAGTCGTGACCGATGCCTGAGTGGTGGTAACCGCTTTACCATCAAAAGTAATAGCTATAAGGTGATTTGCCGTAAATGCGGTACCATTAACAGATACTATGCTGCCCACTATCCCCGAAGTTGGAGATATGTTGCTCGACGGGTTGACAACGAATTCTGTAGTGTCACTATTGCCCGAAGCATCAATAACTTTTATCGTGTGATTGCCCTGGTAGGTGACGGGAACGGTAAAAGTGGCAGTAGAAGTAGTAAGAGTACCAGCACCAGTCGTCGTGGTGGTTCCAATCCGTACCTCATCGAAATAGATGGTCGCGCCTACGCTATCGGCAAAACCATTACCGCTGACTTTTACAATATCACCCACATAACCGGACAACCGGTCAAGGCTAATCTTGGAAGTTATCGTGAAAGTAGCCAAAGACCAATTACCCGAGTACATATCCCGTACATATACCGTTTGACTTCCCACAGGGTAAGCAGCAATAGAAAAGTTAGCGCCGCTGAAATAACCCGTGATATCAGTCTCGGCATATAGTTTGTGTGTATTTTTATCTGGGAAGTAAATGCTAACCGACGCATTGCGTGTAAAGCCTGAGCCAGCAATTGTTATCACTGTTCCCACCGGGCCGCTAGACGGAGAAACATAGACTTCAGATTCAGCCAGCGCTGGCATCGCTGGTGCGGTAGCAACTAAAAGAGCCAGGACCAGCGCTACAGCTACAGTGCGGAACATCCTAATATATTTCATTTTGATTATTCTCCTTTTAGAACAAAGTAAAGAGTGAAAGGATAGCCCCTCTACTAATTTGAGAATATAGCTACATTCGCTACTTGTCAAGATGCAGACTCCCACCGGAAACATAATTAGCTTATGAACTAGCTAAGATAGATTGGTGACACTCGATGGTCTTCCGACTAGATAGTCGACCCTATCCCCTTTCCCTGGCAGGGAAAGGGGAAGTAATTTTAAAAGAAGGGGGCTTAGAGCCCCCTTCTTTTTTATCTATTTTCCCCCTCGCCTTTCAGGAGAGGGGGATTAAGGGGGTGAGGTAAGGATATCGAACAGACTTAAAAGACTGATTGATAATCGTGTTACTATCATACGAACTAGTATAAGCTTATTGAAACGAAGGATATCTTTCGTTATAATATTCGTTGCCACAGTCCAAGGCACCAATTGATGGTGAGTGTGGCCCAGTGGACTAAGGCGCCAGGTTGTGGCCCTGGATATCGAGGGTTCAAATCCCTCCACTCACCCCAAAGAAATTTAATGCGCCTATAACTCAGCAGACAAGAGCATCGGTCTTCGGATTAATCAATAGGCATTAAAATTTGACAACTCCTGACAGTGACGATTAATCCGATTCACGAAGGGTACTATTCGGTTTTGGTGGTGTTGCCATTCTGGCGAAACTTGTCCCGTACCTGATACGGGAGCCAGAATCCAGGTCTACCTCTTCCCGTCATTGGATTCCAGCCTGCGCTGGAATGACATCTTTGAGAAAGTTGTTTGGTTTCTACTGATAACATCGGAATCAACCAAATACAAACAGAACCAAATGAAGAACTAAAAGATGCGCCTCTAAAGATATTTATCAGAAACGCCAGAACCAAGGTAAACGCAAGTTATTGTGACCACACTGACAAAATTATCTCTATGCCGATACTCTCAGTGTCGTAAGAAGAGCCCACTATTAGGTAGATAAAATATCCCTCGCCGTTACTTTCATAACCGTTAGAGGTATTTTCGTATCTACAATTAAGGTTCTCTCGCAAGAATCTGGCTTCCGCTTAATTTCTTTCGGGGAAAGCTAAGTTTAGCACTGCCGGTAAGCTATGGCCCTTTTGTAAGTGTTTTCTCTATACCAGCAGCTGCA
Source organism: Chloroflexota bacterium (assembly GCA_043797985.1). Lineage (GTDB taxonomy): Bacteria > Chloroflexota > Dehalococcoidia > Dehalococcoidales > UBA2162 > JAZDPB01. The sequence continues at coordinate 2,238 of JAZDPB010000174.1, read as the reverse complement.
TTCATAACCGCTAAGTTCAGCAATCGGGCCAACGCTACACCATCCCTGGCTATCTGCTCAACTCTAGCGTCACCTTCAATCATGCTTCTACCAAGCTCTGTAATATCTTCAGTTACCTTCTTGAAGGTATTAGCAGTCTCTTCGCTCAGTTTGTCAATTGCCTCGGCGGCTACCTTTTCACCAGCCTCGCGTGCTTCCTTCTCTTCCAACTTAACCTGCGCGATATCCTGGCTAACCTTCTCAAAAGCATTGCCAATCTCCTCGCTCAGTTTGGCAATTGCCTCGGAATTAGCTCTAGCTACCTCAGCCGTAGCCCGCGTAACATCCTGGCCCAATTTTTCAAGACTTCTAGTAATCTCTTCCCTTAGTTTATCAATTGCCGCGGCAGCAACTCTAGCTGCCTCAGCCGCCGCCTTTTCACCAGCCCGGCGGGCTTCCTCAGCAGCTTCTCTAGCGTTTTTCGCTGCTTCATCGGACAACTTAATACTACCTTCAATATCATCAAGGATCGTAGGAAGAGGTGCTGTCATTATTCTTTTATTCTTGATTTCGCTAACCACATTATCCTCCATTCAGGCTATTCTTTAAGAATGCCATTATTTTAATAATACATCAATGAACGTTTCTAGTAAATACTTTTTTCTCTGCCAACCGCTTTGACGAAGCCTTTATATCAAAGTATAATAAACCAGTAGAATCATTTAGTAGCAATTTGAAATTATGTAAAATGAGTAACCCTTAATTTAACTTCATGCGCCTATAGCTCAGCGGACAAGAGCATCGGTCTTCGGAACCGGGGGTCGTGGGTTCGAATCCCTCTAGGCGCGTATCTGAGTTAACACCATCTATCAGCCAGAAGAGGTATCCTATATAGTATTTATAATAGTATTTATACGTGCGTAATTGCATATGTCAAAGGGGGATTATCCGATGCCTGAGGGAATGACGGTGGTGTTCCATGATGAAAAACTCTATTTCCATCTAGAAGCTGAGGCAGCGAAAAGGCATATGGCAGTGAGTGATATTGTTGCTGAGGCGGCACGCGAGTGGTTAGAAAACCATGAGGATGCTGTTGACACTACTCATGCTAAACGGAAAAGGGGCAAACGTCCCTGGTATGCCGGAGATAAGATGGAAGACGCGGTATTAATTCGCAGGGTAAATGACTACTTTAGAGCAACATTCTGGAATGGTTAAGGAATAATCCTTAACCATCTGGCAAACGAACCCATAGACACTACATGAGACTGAACATAACTCCACCTTTACTCGGGGAAAAGATAGACTGTCGGATTTCTACGGAAACATATGAAGCACTTGACAATATGGCTTGGTCTATGATATCTTAGTAATGCATTTTCAGCACCTTAACAATTGGATAGCGAGAGGAAGGTTCAAGCAATAGAATTTAATTTTTTGGAGAGTTTGATCCCGGCTCAGGGTAAACGCTGGCGGCGTGCCTTATGCATGTAAGTCGAACGGTCTCGATTTATCGGGACAGTGGCAAACGGGTGAGTAATACGTAAGTAACCTGCCCCTAAGTAAGGAATAACTCAGAGAAATCGGAGCTAATACCTTATGTGGTCCTTTTTATAATAGGGAAGGATTAAAGCTCTTTCGCAAGGAAGGGCGCTAAGGGAGGGGCTTGCGTCCGATTAGCTAGTTGGTAAGGTAAGAGCCTACCAAGGCGATGATCGGTAGCTGGTCTGAGAGGACATTCAGCCACACTGGGACTGAGACACGGCCCAGACTCCTACGGGAGGCAGCAGCAAGGAATATTGCGCAATGGGCGAAAGCCTGACGCAGCGACGCCGCGTGGGGGATGAAGGCTTTCGGGTTGTAAACCCCTTTTCCTAGGGAGGAATAATGACAGTACCTAGGGAATAAGTCACGGCTAACTACGTGCCAGCAGCCGCGGTAATACGTAGGTGGCGAGCGTTATCCGGATTTATTGGGCGTAAAGAGGGCACAGGCGGCTTTTCAAGTCGGATGTAAAATCTCCCAGCTTAACTGGGAGAGACCATTCGATACTGTTAAGCTAGAGGACAACAGAGGGAGGTGGAATTCCCGGTGTAGTGGTGAAATGCGTAGATATCGGGAGGAACACCAGTAGCGAAGGCGGCCTCCTGGGTTGTTACTGACGCTTAAGCCCGAAGGCGTGGGGAGCAAACAGGATCAGATACCCTGGTAGTCCACGCGGTAAACTATGGACACTAGGTATGGGGAGTATCGACTCTC
>JAZDPB010000173.1:0-10479 GCA_043797985.1 Chloroflexota bacterium | reverse complement strand
TACATGTTTGAGCTGTTCATCCGAAGCGTAACGAAAGAAAGTCTCCTCAATATCAGTCAAAGAGACCATCATCAAAGGGTGCCCTCCTGCCTGCAACACCCTGATATAGATTTCTTTCAGTAATGGCTCAGCCAGGGTGCTACCGTTAATCACCACACGGTCACCCTCACGCACCGCTACCGAATAGCCAACCAGTAGCTGGGCTAGTTTCTCAACTCTCAGGTCTGCCATTTGCTCTCCTTTCCCGCTTTGCGTTACGGATTTGGGGATGTCTGCCCGTCTATGCGTACACCGAACATTAAGGTTATGTTACCATTCGGTACTCTTATCTCGCTTGGCTTTTTGCTTTATTTTGCTTTTAGAGAGGGAACCCCAACTAAGAATACCGATGGCGGTCATAATCGCTTCCTTTTCTTCGTCATTAAGCGAGGGCTTGTCTAGCAGGTTTTTTAAGATAGCGATTGCTTTTTGGTATTCCATAGGCTCATTCAAGCATCATAAAAAACCAACACTATAAATGATGTAAATAACGAGCATAATTTTAAGAGGGGCAGGGCAGTTATGTTGTCTGTCTAATAAATGCTAGATACTGGATTCACAGCCGGGTCCTCGAACCATTAGAATTGGCACACAGGTGGAACGAAAAACCTTGTCGGCAACGCTACCGTACGCCCAGCGACTGGGACCAGAACGACCATGACTCGCAATAATTATCAGGTCGATGCCATTCTGGGATGCGTAGTCAACAATTTCTTTCGCAGCATCCCCAAGGCGTGTCTCTATTTTAAGATTACTGACGCCCAGACCATCCAGTTTCTTTTCAGCATCTTTTATGTATAAACTACACTGCGCCTGCGAATATTTCGTCAATTCCTTAACATGGCCCTCCCAGGTTTCCGGCATATTCGATGGATAGTCAGAGGTTATGAACGGCGATTCACAAACGCTAAAAAGAATAACTTCTTTCACACTACAATCCTGGGCAATCTTCACAAGATATGGAAAGACGCACTCTGCTAACTGCGAGCCATCCAGCGGGACAAGTATTTTATTAAACATCCTTCTTTGCTCCTTTCTATTAAGAATACTATTTAGAATGATTACTTTGCAATGGCATGTAACCTGACCTCATGAGGTATATCACATATAGAAAGGTCTGCCAATTTTGAGACGCCTGGCCCGATTGAAGGTTCAAGAGAAGGCACAAAACATCAGGCGATTTCTTAACACAAGCATAATTAAGATTAATCCACGAAGGGTATGGTAAAATACCCTCTTTTTAGAGTATTAAGGTAATTATCGGTGTTTTAAGTATCACGAATTTCAGGCAGACTTGCGGAATTTGCCCATGAAGTCGACTGCCTTCTGTACGTCCTCAAGAGTCACCGCATTATAGATTGAGAGGCGGATGCCCCCGACAGAGCGGTGGCCCTTAAGTCCGAGCAAGCCTTCCTTCTTGGCATCGGCGATGAACTTGTTCTCCAGGTCTTCAGTGGGCAGTCGTAAGGTGACGTTCATCCAGCTCCGACTGTCCTTCTCAGCAGCGCCTTTATAGAAATCCAGAGCGGCATCAATGGCGCCGTAGAGCAAATCCTTCTTGGCTGCGTTGAGTTTCTCCACTCCTGGTAGACCACCCTTGCTCTTAATCCACTCCAATACCAGCTTCATGATGTAAATTCCGAATACCGGAGGTGTGTTGTATAGCGATTTATTGTCCACATGGGTCTTATAGCTCAACAAGCTGGGAAGACTCTTCTTTGCCTTCGCTAGAAAATCATCCCGAATAACTACCAGCGTAACACCCGCCGGACCTAGGTTCTTCTGTGCTCCGGCGTAGATTAGAGAAAACTTCTTGAAATCGAGCCGCCGCGAGGCGATATCCGAAGACATATCGGCTACCAGTGGAACCTTGCCGGTATTGGGAAACTCCTTAAACTGTGTCCCTTCGATGGTATTGTTCGAGCAGATATGGAGATAGGCAACATTCTCCGGGTATTTGATTTCGTTCATCTTCGGCACACGGCGATACTTCTCCTCTTTGGAAGAGAATGCAACGTGCACTTTAGCCACAATCTGACATTCCTTCAGTGCTCTTGAAGCAAAGTCGCCAGTATCCACGTAAGCAGCTGTCTGACCATCGCCGATGAAGTTCATTGGTACCAGGTCAAACTGGGTGGATGCGCCACCACCCATGAATATCACATGGTAATCGGTACCAAGCCCGAACAGTTCATGTACCAGCGCGTTTGTCTGGTCATTAATTGCTTCGAACTCCTTCTCACGATGGGAGCTCTCCAGGATTGACATTCCGCTGCCCTGGTAATCGAGGAGTTCTCCCTGTACAACCTTAAGGACTTCCAGCGGCAGAGCCGCCGGGCCGGGATTAAAATTGACATTTCTTTTTACCACGGGTTTCCTCTTCAGATTCAAATTTTATTACCATTGCACGAACATGGGCATGACGACATGGATATAGTTGTCCACCCCTACTGGCCGAATGACGCCCGGGCTCGATGGATTAGTTGTCTCCAGAGCTACCTGTGACTCACGAAGCACACTGAGCACATCAATCAGATACCTGCCATTAAAGGCAATCTTTGCCTCTTCACCTTCAACGACAGCATCAATCTCACCAACATCGTCGCCTATTTCCTCAGAGCGGGCGGAGATTTTTATCTTGCCCGGGGTTAGTTCACGGCCTGATGACATCTCCAGGCGGACGATGCCACTACCATCACGAGCGAAGATAGACGCCGTTTTGGTTGCCCGTAAAAATTCAGCAACATCAACTACTGCTCGAACGGTATGGCTTTGCGGAATAAGTTGAGCATACTGGGGGAAGGTTCCCTGAATGAGTTGAGACACCAGTTCCGTATCCTTCAAACGGAATAGAGCCTGGCTTTTATTGGGATTTACTATTATCTCGACTTTCTCCTCCCCATCGGTCATAAGCCGATTCAACTCAGCTAAGGTCCGTGCAGGAATAATGACCTCAGTCTTCTGACTGACTTTGTCAGCAAGCGGTAGCTTATACATTGCTAATCTAAAGCCATCAGCCGCTGCCAGGGTCAGCATATCACCATCAAACTGGGCATCAACGCCGGTAAGCACCGGGCGGGATTCCTCTGATGCAGCCGCGAAAACAACCTGATTAAGTCCCTGTCGAAAGGCTTCTACCTCTACACTGGTGGCAATGCCACCTTCTACCGTGGGTATAGGAGGGAAATCCTTAGCGTCAACACCGCTGATTCGCGCTTCAAATCGGGCACACTTTAATTCCAGGGTCTTAGTCCGGGAGGAAAGTCTAATATCAATCCTATCGTTGGGTAAAGAGCTAACAAACTCGGTGAGAAGTCGCGCTGGGACAGTAATTGCCCCCTCTTCTTCCACCTTGGCACCAATCCAGTAGCTAATTGCCATTTCCAGATTAGTGGCAACAAGCTTCAGACGGGACTGGTCAGTAGCCAAAAGGACATTATTAGCTATCGGCAGGGTGGTTCTAGCCGCTATTGCTCTCCCCACCACACCAAGACCCCGACTTAAGTTCTCCTGAAGACATGATAACTTCATAGTCCAACCTCCAATATTGGTAGTGGTAAAAAACAGTATATATCAAACAGGCCAGTCTATCAAGCTGACTTTTTAATAAATTAGTCGAATACCCTCTTACTTACAGTGTTTTGCGCTAGGGGCAGTTTACAAAGAGATGCACAGGAAAGGAGAAATATCTAAATTCTTCTCTTTTCCTCTCGCACAAAAAGGAGCAAGATTGTTGCCAATATCGACAGAACTCCCAGAAATAGCCATGCCATTCGGTAGGAACCCGTAGTATCTACAATATAACCGAAAATTGGCGGACCAGTTATGTTACCAAGCATAACAATTGCTGTTACTATGCCTGTTACCGTTCCAGCCAGCTTTCTACCAGCAAGCTCTCCAACAAGTGTCAACTGAAGACCTGCCCAACCAATACCTGCAAATCCCAGGATTAAACAAAGAAGAATTAACACCCCTACCGGGCTACCTGACCCCAGAAAGCCAAATATCACACTGACAACGAACGCGATTGCACACATCCAAATATAGATTCCTTTTCTACTTCCATGCCAGAGTCGGTCGCTTATCAGTCCGGATATCACCCTGCCTACGCCACCACCACCCTCAGTCAATGCCAAGAAAAAACCAGCGGTTACCACAGGTAGTAGTAGCACTTTCTCTGAATAGAGCACAAAGTGAGCCATGGCTGAGTGTTCGACAAAAGACATGAAAAGACCGGCAAAGATTACCAGCCAAATCTCTCGACCTCTAAAAACCTCACCCAATGACGGTTTCGTCTCAGAGGGAGTAACTGGCTCGGAGGTGTCGAAGCTAACATTCTGGGGAGGCTCTTTATACATGATAAACGATACAATCCCGATTACTATTCCTACAACGCCTATAATCACAAATCCGTATCGCCAACCCCGAGCCAGTGCTAAGCTGGGTAAAGTAGCCGCCGTGATAATGCCCCCTACATTGAGGGCTGTTTGTTTGAACCCCATAGCGGTCGCCCTCTCCTTCAACGGAAACCACACCAATACAGCCTTGGTAGTCGAAGGCATAAGACAACCCATCCCCAACCCCGCCAGAAACATAAATATAAGCCCTTGTGTGAACGTCGTTAGAGTAAACATTCCCATTATGAAAACACCACCAACCACCTCCCCGATTAGTAATATCCAGCGAATGCCGATTCTATCAGCCAACCAGCCGGCGGGTATGGTCATAAGCCCATAGCCAAGGGCAGCTGCCGACACAAAAAGTCCTACCTGAGCACTAGTTAAATTCAGGTCTTCTTTGAGAAACGGCGCCAGTGGACCGATACTAAGCCGTTGCATGAAGGCTACGATATAAGCCAGCCAGCAAACCCCCAGTATTACCCACCGATACTTAAAACCTTGCTCGACTAACTTAGCCATTAGAGCCTTCTCTTCTCCTCACGCACAAAAAGGAGAAACACTGCCGCCAATGCTGCCAGAATTGCCAGAAATAGCCATGCCATTCGGTAGGAGCCTGTAGAGTCCACAATATAACCGAAAATCGGCGGACCAGCCATGTTGGCGAGCATCAGAAACACTACGGCCATGCCGGTCACTGTTCCCGCCAATTCCCTACCAGCAAACTCTCCGATGAGTGTTAAATTAAGCCCACCCCAACCGATAGCTCCAAACCCGAATACTAAAGATATAGGGATTATCAGCCATGAAGGGGTACCTTGCGGAAGAACGAACAATATCATGCCCATAGCAAACGCAATGACGCACAGTACAATAAAGACCTTTTTCCTACGTCCATGAAAGATACGGTCGCTTATGAATCCGCTTATTGGTTTGCCGAAGACACCGCCAGTTTCGAGGAATGCCAATAAGAAGCCAGCGGTCACGACAGCAATGAATAAAGATTCCTTCAGGTAGAGGACAAAATAAGCCATCGCCGAGAACTCAACTGCATTCAGACACATACCGGCACCAATTATCAACCAGATTTCTCTACTTTTAAAAACTTCCCGCACCGAGGGTCTAGGTCTAGAACCGTTAGCAGGTTCAGAGGAGGTACTAGAGTTAATATCCTGCGGAGGCTGTTTATATAATATAAATGATACGACCCCAATAACTACAGCTATAATACCGATACCGAGGAATCCATAGTGCCAGCCTATAGCGAGGGCTACAGCCGGCAAAGTGACCGCAGTGATGATGCCACCCACATTGACAGCCGTCTGTTTAAACCCCATAGCTGTCGCCCTCTCCTTTGCTGGAAACCATACCAGCACAGCCTTGGTAGTTGAGGGCATAAGACAACCCATCCCCATACCAGCCAGAGCCATAAAGATAAGCCCCTGGGCAAAAGTCGTAACAGTAAACATGCTGGCAACGAAAATTCCCCCGAATATTTCTCCTATCAATAGGAGCCAGCGTACTCCAATTCTATCGACCAGCCAACCAGCGGGTATCAAAGTAAGCATATAGCCAAAGGCAGATGCCGACATAAACAACCCCACCTGAGTACTTGTCAAATCCAGTCCCTCTTTAAGAAGGGAGCCAATGGCCCGATACTAAGCCTTTGCATAAAGGCTACAATATAAGCCAGCCAGCAAACACCCAGTATCACCCAGCGATACTTAAGACCAGTCATAGTTGATTTAATCATAGCACTCCTCAATGAAAAATCATGGTGGCGAAGGGATAGCAAATGAAAGTAAGCAGTAATACTATTGGAATAATCGAAATGAGTCCATAACGAACCAAGAAGCTGACGGGGACCCATCCGCTACCAATTACTATAGCAACAGCGGTTGTGGCCGATGGCAAACTAAAGGCGTAGTTTGCAGCGATGGCTATTGTAGACCCAAAAGCCGCCATATTCGCTCCTGCCATAGCTCCGGCTATCGGCGACATTATAGTATAGACCAGAGTCATAGAGACCAGGTTGGACATTATATTGGTCTGCAATACAACCCAAAGCACGCTAATTAGTAAAAAGACATAAAAAGGCACAGCTTTAGCTATAGGCTGAAAGACCAAGGTCAGGAATTGAGTTAAACCTGTGTCCGGATTTCCAATTGTGTCTGCCATAATCATTATCGCGGCTAACAAGGATATCGAACTCCACTCTATACCTCCCATCCATTGTGGAAAGCTCATCAACGGCTTGTTCTTAACTCGAACGACACAGAGCATGCTAGCACCTACGAGAGGAGGGATGGCATATCCCATATTATTAAAATAGGTACTTAGCTGGGGCAATTTATCACCCAGAACGCTAGGCAGTATCCAACACACAACTACACCGGAGAATATTACCAGGGATAATTTTTCCTCCAGTTTCATAGTTCCCAATGCGCCCACTTTCTCACGGATATAATCGGCAGTAATGCTACTAATCCTGCTCACATCGGGGCGCACGATGTAACGAAAAATACCCAAAAGTACCAAATAAACCAACAATCCGATGGGCATTCCTAGAAGCATCCACCCCACGAAGCTGATTCTATAGCCGAAGTCGTTTTGTATCCATTCCATCATCAGTACGTTACCGCCGTGTGCAATGGGAGTCATCGACATAGAAGCGGTAGATGCCCAGGCAATCCCTATCATAAGCATAGCCGCAGTAGCACTTCCCTTTTTGTAACCTAGCGACTCAAGGATAGGCTCAGCTATCGTGATGAAGATAATACAGGTAGCCGCACCTGACAAGACACAACCTAAGAGAGTGCACGACAGTAGAAGCATGGCTACCAATATCCATGGGTGTCCCACGGTGAAAGGCCGGGTTATAAACCATACGGCAAAGCGACGGGAAAAGCCAGTGAGCCGGAGACACTCACTCAGACCAAAGCAAGCAATTACGAATAAGACTAGCCAGCTACCCCACGAGGCGGCAAATGCCTCCGTTGGCGTCATAACTCCGGTCAATGCGTAAAGTGCGATACAAAGGAGACTAGTATAACCTATTTCGACGGTCGCCCACCAGATTATAGTGGCGAGCATGATGCCTACGGTCTTCATCCCGACTACAGTAAGCGGTTCAATAGGCGGTAAAAGCAAAAAGACAGACAGTACTACAGTTCCCAGCCCGAGGCCTATCCACCGTATGTTCTTTACTTGTTTTTCCTCTTTTCTGCCTCAGTTACATGACCTCAATCCAGGAACTCAGACATTAAGAAGTGCTGAAAAGGGAGCCTTTTTCAGCACTTGATATACTTTTCTGGCTGCCTGCCCCCGATGGCTATACCGATTTTTCACTTCCAGAGGCAATTCAGCCATTGTCTTACCTAGTTCAGGAAGGTAAAAGATTGGGTCATAACCAAACCCCTCTTCCCCTTTTGGCTCAAAATTTATAAACCCACGACACTCGCCGGAGCAAAGTTCTACTTCTCCATCGGGCATAGCCACCGCAATGACACAGCGGAAACAAGCAGAACGCTTCTGCCACGGCACATCTTTTAATAGTGATAATAAATAGTAAACTCTCTCTCTATCTGAAGCATCTTCACCGGCACATCGAGCCGATAGCGGACCCGGTGCACCGCCTAAGGCATCAACCTCTACTCCGGAATCATCAGCCAGCGCTACTAACTGGCTCTCCGCAGCTAAGACCGTTGCCTTTAACCTGGCATTTTCCTCCAGGCTCGTCCCCACCTCATCAACCACGGTAGTGATGCACCTTTCAGCTAGAGTGACCAGCTCAAATGGCACATTTACCACGAGACTCCGGTACTCACGCACCTTAGCCTGATTATTTGTTGCCAAGAGAAGATAGCCCATGCAGTAAAAACGAGTAAATTACTTTCCCGCAGCTATAAGTTCGTCGATAGTCATGGCAGCCAGGGTCATAGTCTGGAGAGTGCCTCTTGAGCCAAGTTCCAGGGACACCTTGGCTACAGCCTTGTTATCCTTGGCCTCCAAAATATTTACGAAGTCATAGGGACCAAGAACGGCGTATTGGGCCATTATCTTCACTCCCATAGCCTCGACTTCCTTATTAACTTCCTTGATTCTCGCTGGATTAGATTTTAGTGTCTTCCTTCCCTCGTCAGTCAAGGTAGTAAGCATAATATATATCGCCATCTTATACCTCCTCTTCAGGCACTTAGTAATACTATACTATCTTTTCGTCATGTTAATGTCAAATGCGATTGGTAATATGGTAGCCTCTACTTTTAATCATTCGAGACGGGTAAACCTTCCCCCCATTTTTTTCATTACCTGGGGCATAGTAGTATATTCCATCTCCTCCAGCGGCAGGCGGTGCGGCTCGAATGGACCGTGACGACGCATATAATCAGCAATATCATTTGCCTGTTGACGGGCATTATCTAGGGACTTATCAGCAAACATATCACGCGGTCCCACCAGCTTTCCTTCCGAGAGCTGGAATCCAAGAGACGTCACCCTGGGTGGCCCATCAAAGCGAGTCGGAGTACTATCGCCAACAGACACCGGCATAAGAGGCCCATGATGCGAGCCACGCATCCAGCCTTCCACCAGAAGAGGTAAGGTGAATGGCTCTATTACCTCTCCTACTGCTGGGAATTGACCCTGCGCGCGCACGATGCACACTGGGTCATCCTTACCCACATACCGACCGGCAATTAAAGCCAAACGCTGTGTGGAGGATACGGCAGCTATTTCACCGGTCTTCTTATGATAGACTGCCTTTATCATAAAGCGTGAAGGTGCTCCTATGAAGACCAGCAGGTCATAAATCTCCTCAGGAGTATTGAAGGTTATTTTTTTATGCTCCTTAATATCATGCACTTCAAAGGTAAACCCATCATGCATATTCTCCGCAATAACCAGTCCGATGGTATTAAACGGGTCAGCGAACATCTTATATAGTGGCAGGTTCCATGCCCCAGATGAGGTCTTATCAGCCATAAAGATAAGTACCGGCTCAGCCACTCGCTCGGTGAATTCCATCTCAGCCGCCCCCGGACCCATTCCTTTAACATTACCCGAAAAGGCATCCGACAACAAATCCTGACCGGCACCATACAGTTTTAGCTTCTTAGCCAGAGCGGTACACTCAACAAAGGTATCCCAGGCTAGCTTATGGATTTTCTCGTTATCTACACCCTGCTGGTGAGTCATAATCAGTTGCAGGTCATCCCCGCATTTGGTCACATGGAAGTCAACCAGCAATCCGTCCTTTTTGGCTTTAGCCATGCATTCCTTACCCTTAGCGATAATGTCGGGGTGAGACTCAGAATGTCCTACATAACCGCCAATATCAGCCTTGATTACGCTCAGCGTGATGTTCATGACACCCTCCTTTTATATTATTAGTTAATAATCAATACCCTGTCTTGCCATTATTCCTTTGTCAAAGGGGTGCTTAACCTTTACCATATCGGTTACCAGGTTCGCCATTTCAACCAGTTTTTTATCAGCATACCGTCCGGTTAGGATAAGCTCAACATTCGGAGGCTTATCATGGATAAGCCGAACCACCTCGTTCAAATTAACCAATTTCCATGCTACGGCGATATTTACTTCGTCCAGCAATACCAAATCATAGGTACCACTGAGCATAGCCACACGAGCAGCCGACAAAGCCTGCTTTGCCTGCTCTATTTCCTCCGGCTTAATCTTTTCGGGGTCGGTAAAGGCTCTAAACCCAAACCTAACTATATTAACATTAGGCAATTTTCTGAGGATATCCCATTCACCATAGGGATAGTCCCCTTTCATAAATAGAACAATGAATACTTTTAATCCATGACCCAAGGCTCGGAGCACCGCGCCCACAGCAGCCGAGGTCTTGCCTTTACCGTCACCCGTAAAAACCTGAACGAGTCCCTTTCTCGATGTTTCTAACGATAGGAGGTCTTTTGCCAATACTTCTTCCGTCAAAGAAGCCTCCTCGTCAAATAACTTAACTTCGATATAGCGTTACCTCATTTACCTGAGACGATAACAAAATACTCACGCCATTATA
>JAZDPB010000168.1:0-2161 GCA_043797985.1 Chloroflexota bacterium | reverse complement strand
TCGCTGGTTGCGGACGATACAGTTGATATTTCCATAAAGCAGCCAACAGCCTCTTCCCTATCGGGAGCCGTCTCTCTTTGGCCCCTTTACCAAAAACCTTGACAGTTTTGTTTTTGAGGTCAACATCCTTCTTTTTTAAGCCGGTTAACTCTCCTAGTCTCATTCCTGTGTCCAGAAACATTAAAACCATCGCATAGCTCCTGAGGCCAGCAACACCAGAAATGTCTATCGCTTGAAGCAAGCTTTGGATTTGGTCTTCAGTAAATGGGGTAATAACCTTTCTGGGTGCTTTGGGTATCTTAGTTTTGGCAAACGGGTTGCTATTTATAAACCCTTCCCTTGATAGCCAGCTCCAAAAGGCGCTGATGCTACGCAGATAACAGTTGATGGTATGTCCAGTGAGTTTCCTATCGTTACTTTTAATAAGCGGGTGAAACTCAAAGCGCCGGGCTTCCTTCAAATGGAGAATGAAACTTCGGATTTCACTTACGCCGATTAACTCCACTTTGGTGGGCAGATGGGAGCGCACCAGAAAGTTCCTAAGATATCCCACAGCCCTCCCCGTAAGCAGGATAGTGTTCTCACTTATCCCCTCACTGCGCGCACAAAGACGATAGCCCTCAATCAGGTTGCCTAATTCTGTGGCAGCCTCTGACTTATTAAGGGCTTGCTCTAAGAAACGGTTTATTTCATCGTTTAACATCATTAGCCATACCAAGTTTATTTATCTATTCACGCTCAATCAGCCCCAAACTTCCTACGTTTACCTCGAGATATAACCAGGACTGATAATCTCCAGTCTTTCTTTGCCAGCTATAACTCTCCGGCTCTCTCTTATTGGACAAAAGGTATGCTTTCTCTTTAGAATAAAGCCGACTTACAGTAGTGTCAGTTTTTTATGGTTTTATTTAGTTCTCAGGAGGAAGTTTCTGGTGGAAGCACCAACCGACGTAGATAAGTGTTTGGCGATCTTGGTATTACGTAGAGCTGGCTGCTCTCAAGATATGGCGGCAAGCATAATGCATTGTGCTAAGTTAAGAATAGGGGAGGTGGAGAATTGGTTTAGCAAACAATTGCCTTACTTGAGGGCGGTGGAACTATGCAATGAGACAGCCATTAAGGGAATGATAGATATAGACCTTGTTCCTCGTGAAGAAGTAGGTAAGAAACTTCTGGAGAAGGTAACGCAGATTACACCAGATATTATCCTTCGACACTACCGGCAAGACCATCTTTTGCCAGCAAAATGGCAAAAAAACGTGGACCTAGCCGTTCGACTTCAGATCAGCGTGTCCAATATCAGTGCGAAGGACTGGGCTATCTGGGGGCTTCACGATGCTGGTCAGCCTCCGCTGACATCCGAGGCAGGGCTAATACTCTGGATGGATAGGGGCAAGCTGGTAGTAAAGCTAGCGGTAGAACAGGATAAGCGCTTTCCTCTGTTCATAGCCGGATTGAAAAACTCGTTCCCTGAGTTCAAGTCCTATGATGAGTGGAGGGAATCACTAACCGGCTTTGTTAATCTGTGTTGGGCTCTGGCACAGGAAGTCTTGAGCAGGGCCGAGAATGAAACTGGTTTGAATTTGAGCCCTATCCCGGTAATGGGTAAGGGGCACTTGCTTAACGTGCCCAAATTCATTTATGAGTTTGCCCTCGACAATTACGCTTCCGAAAAGCAACCTGACCTGGAAATTCTCCAACAGGATCCCTACCGCTATAGACTTGTGCCTGGGGAACTTCCCCACTATGTACTGGCAATAAGCTCTAAAGATGAAATGGAGAGGTGCAAGAAAGTTACCATCTCTCTAACCGGCCAATACGTCAAAGATGAGAGGATTGGCGAAATAATTGCTAGAGCGCTGCAGCTGGAAAAGCAAACGGCTCCATTTCAAGCAGCGCTATCCACACTCATTAAAGAGGCTAGTGGTGACGGCTGAACTTTTATTCACGCTCTCTAATCCTTTTGCCTTTGATACTGCGGATTATGAATGACTTCCTTCCTATCGCTAGATTATCTACAGGGCTGGCTATAGCATGAGCCTTCTTAATGTCCACATTAGCCAACTCGCAATACCGTCTGGTCATTTCAAGGCTTGAGTGCCCCAGTATTTTCTGCAGGCTGAAAATGTCGCCATCATTTCTCAGGAAGTTAATAGCAAAG
>JAZDPB010000125.1:0-9843 GCA_043797985.1 Chloroflexota bacterium | reverse complement strand
GCCGAAGCATGTTTTCTCACATTGCTCAGTGCTTCGTGGGCAATCCGGAGGAGTTGAAGTTGAACCAAGGGATGAAGTGCTCGTAATTCCTTTGATACGGTAAATTCTACTTTCGTTCTCGTTCTCTTACTAAATTGTTTGATGTAACTGTCCAGAGCGGGAGTCAGAGAGATAGGCCCAGCCTTTACGTCCAACGAATCAATCGCCTCTCGGATATCTGCGGAGGACTCTGAGACTAGCTCATACATTTCATCGAGTTCAGCAGCCAATATTTCAGCCGAAGATGGTAAGCCTTTCTTTAGCAATTCTATTTTTGTTCTGAGATATCCCAGTACCTGGGCGATACCGTCGTGTATTTCTTGTCTCAGTCTCTTTCGTTCATCAACTATGGCTTTACTCTGTATGCGGCGGTAAATATTTAGATTGCTTGAGTAGGTTATAGTGGCGATAAGAAAGCAGAAGAGACCATATGACAACACAATGCTGAGGGAATTACTCTCTGTGATTGGAGTAAAGCTAGGATTAATACCAGTCGGCACTATGTGTGTCAGGATAAGACTCAGGGAGGACAAGGCAGCAATAGAAAGGGATATTCTCATCTCAAAGAAAAGGGCTGCCGTGGCAACGGGCAGCAGTGAATAAAAGAGGAATGGGCTGTCAATCCCCCCGGTCAAAAAGACAAGTGCTACGCATATCGCCAGATCTCCTGCTAATATCATATGGGTCACAATGTCCCTTTGCCAGAGGCGAAAGCGGAAGAGAATCTTCAAGATTGTGTAGGCAGCGACTGAACCGATAAGGAGAAACATACGGGAGTCAGCCAAATTCTCTTTAGGGATGCTGAAGAGAGCAGTCGCCGCTATAGTAAAGCCGGCGAAACGGAAAAAGGAGAGAAATAGGTGGATATCCCTGTCATAAGGTGAATTGCCACCTACTAACGAAAATAACTTGCTCATTGTTTTACTCACAAGATAAACGACTATTCGACTTAAGTTAACTAGACGTCTGCTAACCATTAATACTTTATCCCTAATAGCGCTAAATACCAGCGGATGAGGCTTTCCCCCCAGAGGAGAGCAATAAAGGCACCCAGGGAAAGGAAAGGCCCATAGGGTATACCTTCCCTCCTTCGTTTCAGGCGAAGCAAAAGTAAGAAACTGGCGACCAGACCTCCGCTAAGAAAGGAGGTTGCCATGGCCACCAATACCAGTGGAAAGCCCGTTGCCAGCCCCACCAGTCCAGCCATCTTCACATCACCCCAGCCCATACCCCCTTTGTAGAGTAGAGCAATAACGAGAAAAAGCACGGCGAAAATCCCACCACCACTGAGTGAGCTTAGGAAGTTATGTAGCATAGTGCTTTCCCAAAGAAGCATTCTAGACAAGCCAAGGCTTGACCAGAAGGGAGAAAGAACAAGACTTATCCCAATCGCCGGATAAGCAATGTTATTAAGGATGAGACCATGCTCTAGGTCAATAACTGCCAGGACAAGGAAAAGGCAGGCATAGAATGCCACCACCGCGAATTCGATGCTGAGACCATAGCTAAACGAGAGGAGGGCGAAAAGAAGTCCGGTTCCTACTTCTAGAGCGAGAATACGACGCGGGATTCTAGCTCCGCAATAACGGCATTTCCCCTTTAGCCAGAGGTAACTCGCGATGGGGATGAGATCGAAGATTCCGAGCTTCTTGCCACAGACGGCACAATGCGAAGGCGGCATCACAATGGATTGTCCCTGGGGCAGGCGGTCAATACAGACATTCAAAAAACTTCCAAAGTAAATGCCTAGGATAAAACCGACGATAGCAGTCCACATATCTATAGCATCCTTAGCATAAGGCCAATATTGACGGCAAACTCAGCTTTAAGGAAATGTTCAGGGTAAAGAATAGGTGGCTCGAACTGAGAGACTGGATGTCCTAAGGCCATCTCAACCGCCGAGACAACGTTAGGATTCAAGGAAAGAGCCGAGCCGAGAACGTAGACAGGTATATCGGGGGGCATCGGCTTATCCGGGTAGCTCTCGTTGTAGAAGGATACGATGGTGTCCAAGGCACCGGTGACCAGCGTTGTGAGTGACTCGGGGTCATGAGGTCCTTCTCCTAGAAATGTGCTGCGTGTAGCCAGTGGTATCCCATCTTTCAAGATAATAGAGTCAAGGCCGTTGGGCTCCGCTGCAACAATGATGGCTTGGGGCTGATTCACCGCGCGGCTTAGAGCAAAAGTAACCGTCTCAATCCTATCTGGGTGGAGTCCAGCCAGCCTAAAGGTTTCAACAAGGGTAATGACTGGCTCTCTAGGCGCGGAGACAACGAGGAAACGCGGGCGTCCTCCTACACTTGCTAACGGCTGCCAGAGTAAAATGCTGTTCTCAGCAGAATAGCCAAAGTCTCGTCTTGCCTGCTGAGGGATAGCTACATCAGCACGAACTTCTGGCAGGTCAGGAAGCTCCAGGGTTCGGCAAACCGAGTGAAATGCGGGAATAGAAGCGAGCACTCGATGTCGCCGACTAAACCCCTTCTCGCTTGTTGCTGCTCTAATTACGCTGGCTAAACCTTGTGGATCGGCCACAAATCCCCCCTTCAAGAACTTGGGATTAATTGAGATAACAGCCCAGGCTAACACTCGATTACCTCGGCTGGCCAGGAGTTTTAAGCTCGTGCCCTCTACAGATAAGGTCAAAAGGCCGCGCGTCAACATAGTCTTCCTCTCATTTGAAGTCCTTCCTCATTCTTTGAGCAATATTTTCCATATGACCTCACTACCTTCATAGGCAAAAAGTAGGGTTTTCAGCCCTCACTGTAGTAGATGAGCAGTTCGAAATTCATCTGCCACATGTTCCTTTGTTCCTTAACCTCACTGATTTCTATATTTTGTAGAGCGGTGGCTGCAGAAAGCTGAGTCAAAGCTTTAATGAAACCAATTAAGCCGTCCGCCCCAGCCTTAACCGCGAGGTGATGCTTTATGCCGGGATATTTCTTATCCCCAACAGTGATAGATACGTAGCTAGTATCCCACATAGTGATCGTAACCTTATTTTGCTGAGCATATAGAAAGACTTTATCGGTAGTGGCTGATGCTTCTGCTTTAGTGGGTAAAAGGCTCACTATGGGAATCGAACGGAGCTGCTCCAAACGCTGGCGGAGGCTTTCTAGGGTAGCCTTCTTATCTGCTTCGCTCAGGTTTGCCTCAGTTGCCTGGCTACGAAGTTCAAGCCTCGCGTTTGCCTGCCAGGTCATAAGAGTAACCGCTGCCGCTGCTACCACCACTATAATCAGGACAATATCCACCAATGAAAGTTTGCGGAGCTTAGTCATCATCGCCCCCCTCTTTTAATCTCAACAGACAGGGAAAAAGCGATGGAAACGTTGTCTCCATTGGAATTTAAGGAGATGATTTGAGAAATTGCCGGGGAAGCTAGAAGCGTGCTCCGATACTCAAGAAGCGAAGCGTAATTGGACGCAGCACCATTAGCATTCAACGACTCTCCAGCCTGCTTGAGCAGGGAAAGCTCTATTCCGCCGGGTTTAGACTCAAGAAAGACAGACAAAATTTGCGGCCAATCAGCCTGTCCTGCTGTCACTGCCTTCCAGTCATTCTGCAAAGCTTGTTGTTCGTTCTTTACTTCCTTTTCAGCATTAACTATGGCTATCTTGTCTTTTGTCTGCTGTATAGTTGCCTCAAGCATAGGCTTCTCTTGATAGAGGCTCCAGATAAAAAATAGCTCAGCGGCTATTATTGCGATAATTAGCAGGCGAACCAAGAGACGACGTGAGAAGATGGCCGGTTTTTGGTATTCTGGTGGTACCAAATTAAAGTTTGGTACCTGCCGATAGAATTTTCTCGGTTGCATTTTCATTTCGTTACTCTCTGATTTCAACCCTATTTGATCTGAGGAATGATAGAGTATATGGCAGACACTATCGCAGCACCGACAAAGCCGACCACTATTCCTACAACTATGATTAACGTTGGTTCAAGCATTTCAGTAAACCTGGTGGTAGCTCTATCTGTTTCCTCCTCGTAGAAATTAGACAAACCCTCCAAATTCGCTCTAAGAGCCCCAGTTTCCTCGCCGATGCCCACTGTCTGGGAGAAAAGACGCGGAAATACTGGCTGCTTTGAGACGGCTAGCTCAAGACTGCTCCCAGTTGACACTTGTCGATAAACTTCGGACAATCCTTCTCGAAAAACGCTACTGTCGGCGGTACCAATACTGAGTCTTAATGCCTCAGCCGTAGGTAATCCGCCTCTCAGTAGCGTGGTAAGGTTTGAACATATCCGCGTCATTTGGCTCTGCTGGACTATCTTTCCAACTACCGGGACCTTGAGGATAAAACTATCCCATCTTTTTCTGCCTTGTTCCGTGCGGAGGTACAGCCAGCCTAGCACGGCTAGGACGATAGTAATGAGAAAGACATGCTTGCCGTAGGCTTGGCTAAGGCTACCCGCACCGACCAGCAATCGTGTGATGAGGGGCATTTTAGCCTGGTACTCTACTAGGAGTTTCGTTATTGCCGGGACGGCCACTGTAAGAAGTATAAACGTTCCTATCAGGCCCACGGTAACCACAATGCTAGGATAGGTAAGCGCTTTCTTGATCTTTCCTGTCAAGGCTTTTTGCCTTTCCATGTGAGCCACGACCTCAAGGAGAATTTTTCTCAACTCCCCGGTCTCCTCTGCTACCTGAATCAAACGAGTATAAAAAGGGGGAAAGACAGACTGCTGCTTGGCACAAGCTTCCGAAAGAGGAAGGCCTACCTCGACATCACGCATTACTGAACGAATGGCATCCTTAAGCGCTCGCTTTTCCGTTAACTCATAAAGCACACTCAAGGCGGGAAGAAGAGTAATTCCCGAGCTAAGGAGTGAAGCAAGCTCACGGCTAAAATTGATACGGTCTTGAGGTTTGACCCCAAATAGAGTGGGCATAAGTTCAGCCAATGAGGGAAGTTTTCGTTGCTTTCTTAAGCTAAGAACAACAAGATTAGACCCCCACAAGATCTCCCGAGCCCTTTCTGGGGACTCGGCTTCTAAAGTTCCGACCACTCTGTCGCCGTTTTCGTTATACGCTATATAGTTAATAGCCATTCTTCCGTCTCTTGAAATGATTGGAGCTAATTGTTACTATTTACGCCTCTTGTTTTGCTATCACTGGTTCTGCCTACTACACTTTCAACTTATGTCTCTTAAGCGGTGGTGAAAACTTGGCGCAGAACTTCGCTCGGCGTGGTTAGCCCCTGCTTGACTTTGAGCATCCCGTCTCGCCGCATTGTGACCATACCCTCCTTCAGTGCCATCTCCTTTATCTCGGGTGCATGAGCATTCCGAGCAATCAAGGTTCGTATTTCTTCAGTTATTGGTAGTACTTCAAACACCCCGAACCTGCCCCGATAACCTGTGAAGGAGCAAGCGTTACAGCCCTGACCAACATAGAATTCTTCCGCAGGCTCCTGCATCTCCTGTTCATATGCTAAAGCCTCAGTGGCAGTTGGGGCTTTGAGTGCTTTACAATCTTCGTGAACCTTACGCACCAGGCGCTGGGCAACAATGCCAATGAGGCCAGCAGAAAGGGCAAAAGGCTCAACGCCAAGGTCAAGAAGACGAGTTATGGTGGTAGCGGCATCATTGGCATGGACGGAGGAAAGTACCAAGTGCCCGGTGTTGGCTGCCTGGATAGCGGTTCGGGCTGTTTCGCTATCTCGAATCTCGCCTACCAGTATGATGTCTGGGTCCATTCGCATAATAGCCCGCAGTCCGGCAGCAAAGTCAACGCCGGCCGTCGGGTTGGTGTCAATTTGGCTAATATTCTCAAAACGGTATTCTACGGGGTCTTCAATGGTCATGATATTTCGTTTCCCATCAGCCAGAGCGTGAATAGAAGCGTACAGGCTTGTCGTTTTCCCTGACCCGGTTGGTCCACTGATAACTACCATTCCCAGTGGATGATTAAGTAGTCTCTCATAGGACTGACGAGCTGCTCCTACCAGTCCCAATTCCGATATGTCAAAGCTAATGCGGCTTTTATCCAACACACGGATTACCATCATCTCTCCGTACCCGGTATCAGCAACCGCGACTCGGAAGTTGACCTCCCTCTCCCCGAAAGTCATGGTGAAGGAACCATCCTGTGGACGTCTCTTTTCAGCGATATCCATGTTAGCCATCACCTTTATCCTCGATACCATGTTCTGATGAATCCCCAAAGGGATGGAGTGGACAGGGTGTAGCACGCCATCAATACGGTAAATCACCTTAGAACAATCAACTGTTGGCACAAGGTGAACGTCCGAAGCGCGGCTCTTAACCGCATCAAGGGTGATCATCTCCACGGCACGCACCACGGGTGCTTCCTGCACTCCTTCTAACACCGCAGGAGTACGACCAACTGGCAGTCTTGTCCGGGTGGTGGGTTCAGTGACCGACTGAAGGGTTTGGTCAAGCTCTTGAGTGAGTTGCGAAGTAGGCTTGTAAACAACATCAATCATATCCCTAACTTTGGCGTCTATTGGCAGTGCTGGTCTTATTGACCTCTGCACCATCGCCGAAAGAGTGTTGATGAGGTCAAAATTGTTGGGGCTCTCCATAGCCACGCGGAGCTCTCCGCCAGGTTCAAGAGCAAAAGGTATGACCTCGTGCTCTCGAGCAAATTCTACGGGAACAAGCTCCAAAGCCTTAGGGTCAATGTTCACTTGTTTTAAATTGACAATGGGCAGCTTGAGTTGGAAGCTCAAAGCAGTGGTGAGGACCTCTCTGGAGATAAATTTCTTCTCTTGTAAGACGTCGGTGAGTCTCTTATTATCCGCCTGAGCTATGTCACGAGCGTGAGCAAGCTGCTCAGAAGTTATGAATCCTGCTTCCACCAAAGCTTGCCCCAGTCGCTCCTGGAATGTCGCAGTTCTTCTGTCAACCATTTTTCGATCCTCTCTTACTGGTTTTCACAACCATCACCTTTTCAAGTTATTTACCATCTGGCGAATTACATAAATATATAGACTTCACTTATAGCGTATCGGTTGTTTCCCTTCCACTCCAACAATCCGATAACCTCTTCTCCAGTCATTACACTTTCCTCTAGCTATTCCGGGTCTCTGACCTCGATGATAGATTTTCTGTGATAAAGCCCTTGGCTTGTCCCTCACTCTCTTCATCAACGCTAACTCGTCGCAGCATCTTGTTCATCTCGCACACAACATCCAGTAACTCCTGTGAGGCACTCGCTATGCCTTTCACAGCATCCGTATGCCTGGCAAGCTGCTCGGCACAATCGCTGATGGCTGCTGTGAACTGCTCCAAAACCCTGCTGTTTGCCTGCAAACTCTCTTCCTGCCTCTGCAGCAGTCGCTCGTTTTGCTCCAGCACCGGAGCAAGTAGCGCCCGCTGCAAGCGCTGCCTTAGTTCGATAAGGAGGTTCATCATTTGTCGGTCCTCCCGCTATCCACGCTCCTGATGAGACTGAGGATACCAATCACGGCATGCCCTATCTCTGCCGATTCTTCAGCTACCATACGACTGCCTTGCCATGTTTCAACAGCGCAATATTGTTGTCCGTCGTCAGTAACAATGGATAACCCGTTAGCTTTGTCCGCACTCGTTAGCAAAAAGGAAGCATCTTTATGTAGCCACTCTTCACCATTCATTTTGTTCCCTTGAATTTGCCCTAACCCTTTCCCCATTTGCTCCAGTCCGGCGGGTCAATTGTCAGTCGTGCGCCTCTACTGGGGGAATCCCTTTTCACTATCTCAATCTTATATATGCCGTCCACAACCGCCACAAAACTGAAGTTGTACTTGAGATCTGTTCCATCCCAGTTCAGCACAGGACTATCGTCAGGCGCATAAACAGTCAGACTCCATTTGTAGTGAATAGCGTAACTTTCCTTCCACTCCAAGTATCCTCTGACCTGCTCTCCCGAGTTAAGGTAACGTTGGAAGCCCTTAAAGGCCCCGCGACTAAGCGGGTAAACGCTATTACCAACCTCAAACTCAAAAACTCCTGGTTGCGTTGGGGCAGGAGCTAGATATGCTGGCAAGTTTATAGTACTGCAGCCATCGGACGCCACAACCATGACTACGATAGGAATAAGTATCGCTATTGCCGCCTTATTCACTTCTTTGCCTCCCGCTACTCATCTGTTTGTCCTCTAAGACAAAATAAAAGAGGTCATTAAAGCCGTATTCGGGAAAGGCTTGTATTGCTCCAGCGATGAACTTCTCATTGATACGGCGCTCACCCCGCCTGACCCTGTAGATGTGGCTAGCCGACATCCCTATAGCTTGTGCGAGCTCAGATAAGTTGCGATATCTCCCGTTGCTCAACTCAAAGACCTTTGTTTTCAGTTTCAAAGAAACCCCCGCTCTCAAGGTTTCGCTCCCCGTAGTAGAATATTTCCCCAGCCACTGGTTTGGGCATCGGCTGGATGACTTCTCTTTCTCTCCAAGTTCCCGAGACACAGCCCCCGATTCGACCACTGCGAATTCCTTACCTGATGCCAGCATGCTTGTTGTCACTTCACTCAGAATCCTTAACTAGCTTTAAGAATGCAACAACTATCTCTTCGGTCACTACCGCTGAAAACCAGGCGACTAGCTTGCCGCATTTAAATAGCGTGATATTGTTTGACTCATCAGTTATCATGGAAAACCCCTTGGCTCTGTCCTCACTCGTCAATAGCAAGGAATTGTCTCTATCTATTTCTTGCTCACCACTCATTGAAGAACCCCACACACCCTTTAGCCCTAATAAGAGCAAATTATTCCTGAATATCTTAACCCACTATCAGCCTAACGAGTTGCGGAATTACAACTACAGCCAGGATTACAATAATAGCGAAGATTATCAGGCCATCAATCAAAGTAAGGCCTTTCATCATACCCTCCCTTTGTTAGCGAAAGAGATGCAAAAATTAACCGACGACTCAAATGCCTCTCCCACTTACCTTATAATACCGACGGAGTATCGCCTTCACTCTAGCCGTCAACTCTCGGTGTCTGATGGGCTTTAGAAGGTAGAGGTCAGCATCAGCTTGCATCACTCGATGCCACGCTTCGTCGCTAGAATCTGTGCCAAGCAGGACAACGGGTATGCCAAAGGTGTTGCGTAGCTGATAACAAGTCTCCACGGTCTCTTCACTTGGCAATGTCTCATCTATAATAATCAGATTAGCTTTAAGCCCGTTTTGTTTGAATAGCGTTTCTGAGTAGTCAGGCATGGAAGCTACAGTGAAGCCAGCCTGATGCAGAGTTGACTCCAGTTCACTTCTTAAGGACGCATCACGTCCAATGATCAGAATGCTATATGCCATTCCTGCTCTCCTTCTCTGACAAAATCCCTGTTTATCACTCGTTTCCTCGCTATTCGCCAAATAGCGAATCACACTTAGCCAAAGCATAGAACTAAATAATGTTTTTGTCAACTATTAACGCAAAAAAGTGGAGTCCCAGCTATAAAGCCCCCCTCGAGACTACTTACGCCGTCCAGCCATATTGACTCCTGTTGTGCTTACAAGCCCGACGTATTGGCAACTAAAACATTATTTAGCATTGACAGAAACATTATTTAGTTGACTGCTATCCTAATTTCCGAAAGGAGGAGGACACATGAAGGACAGAATAGACAGATTTCTGCGTTATCTTCGCATCGAGAAGGGGGCTTCTGTGACTACTGTCGAAGCCTACAGGCTCGATATAGAAAAGGGGCTGATGCCATTCCTGCATCAACGAGATAAGTTTGAGATAGAGGAGGTCACTAAGGATGATGTTCGTGCTTATCTGGACTATGCAGCCACCACAAAGGGCAATTCCAGCACCACCAGGGCTCGAAAACTAGCAGCGATAAAGTCGT
>JAZDPB010000107.1:0-8764 GCA_043797985.1 Chloroflexota bacterium | reverse complement strand
ACAATCATAAAACTGCAACGCATTCACTTTTTACAGACACGCTCCACAGGGGATTTATATTTATCAATTGAGCACGGCTTTCTCACGCTTGCATGCTACTTTAGGCTCGCCTCTAAAGAGGCCTTCCTAACACGGGAGCCTTTTCTTTTTCGTTTTTACTTCTGCCCTGGGGAGGGTGAAAAAATAGCTATTTCTTGATGTATCTCAATTTGACTTTTTGTTCAACAGTGATAAAAAGGTGCGCTGGATTTCACGTCTGAATGCTAGGCGTGGCAATGTGATGTAAAAAGGAGCAATTCGGTTCTTTTGTTTGATTTATTCGCAAATCTAATGAATCGGTGGTAACATATTACGCAAAACCGGGAGGTGAGTGTTTATGACAAGTCAAGAGATTCCCTATCCATCTCTAGACACGCCTGCAGTACTAGTGGACTTGAATACGCTAGAGGAAAACATAGAAGAAATGTCTCGGCTATCCGCTGAGGTGGGTATTAGACTGAGGCCACATGTCAAAGTTCATGAGAATGTCTCGATTGCCAAGATGCAAATTGAAGCCGGGGCATGCGGAGTCGAGGTAGGGACCGTGGAACAGGCTGAAGCAATGGCAGAGCAGGGAATTACAGACATCGTAATCGCTCACCCTAGCTTCTACGGCGGTCCCAAAGGAGAAGTGCTGAAGAAACTCCTCAGCCATTCGTCGCTCAAACTGGTGGTCGTGGCGGATATGTTAGAGCAGGCCGAGACTATTTCCCATGTAGCGCAAGCAGTTGGGAAGAGAATTCCTGTACTCATTAAGGTCGATCTAGGCCGAAGCTCTCGGTTTGGCATACCTCCTGGTGGACCAGTTCTAAATCTAGCTAGAAAGCTTAGCCAGCTTCGCGGAATTGACCTGATAGGTATTTACGGGCATGAAATGGGAGCAGAGCCAACACAAGAGGGCAAAGATAAGGTGGCTTTTGAAGCTGCTACGATAATGACAGAAAATGCCAAGATGCTTAGGAAAGAAGGCATTGCCATAGAGCATGTCTCGCTGGGTGCCTCACCTACCTTCCGTTCTACATGCCGCTTCTTAAAGGAAGGCAAATTCCGTGAGATTACTGAGATCCACCCGGGACAATGTGTAATTGGTGATATCATGTATATGAGGGCGGGAGGTAACCTCAGAGAAGCCTGTGCAGTTACTGTGCTGGCTACTGTAATTAGTACCTCACATCCGGACTGGGCGGTAATTGATGCCGGGTACAAGACCTTCGGTGCTGATTCACTCATCACCCAACTAGATGCCGCAGGCTTCTTCTGGAAGGGAATGCCGAGCTTTGGCTCTGTTCAAGGACGGCAGGATTTATGGCTGGGACGTCTATCCGCTGAAACCAGCTGTCTATACTATATGGATCGGGAGAAGAAACTGAGCCTCGGCGAGCGATTAGAAATTGTGCCTAACAATGCTACCTTGGTCATAAACATACATGACAAGATATATGGAGTAAGAAACAGCGAGGTGGACATAACAATACCCGTAACCGGAAGGGGTCGGGGCAACTAGTTAACTAATAGCCAAAGATTGCCCGCATCTTAAATGAACGTTTTTACCACCGGTAGGTCACATTTCCGAGGATTGTTCAACAAATACTGTCCCTAGCCATTATTTCGCTTGACTTTTTAGTGCCGAAGTGCACTTAAAACTTAACCGGCAAATCTTGGTGATATCGGTATATAGAAGAATCTCCTGGACTGTAAAATATCGCTACCGCTTTTATGTCCACACCTACGTGATTCGCTTCTGTCAGTAAGTCGTACAGCTCGGCGTCACCTGCCCGGTTAGACTTGAAAGCTGCCACGTCTGGCAATACAGCTATAAACAATATCGCTGCTGCTCTACCCATAACCTGAAGATTGATACGCTCTCTGATGTGCCTTCGTCCTCTACTTACACTGGTGGCAGCTTCAAGCTTCCAGGCAATTACCCGAAACCACCATAGCCAGTGCACCCCCGGCTTTTTTCTTGTTTTCGGCCTTCGCAATTAGACGAATCGCCCTGTCAAGCCCTAGTAACCAAAACCACCTTATTGTTGGAAAGAAAATGATCAATACCAGTAAAATATCCGCAAAAACATCTTGCTTTTACGCCTATTTATAAACATAGAGGCAATGAACCATCCTTACGTCTTCTGGGAATGTATAACCGCTACCTTCTCTACCATAGGGCAGTCTAATGGCATCGATTTTGACTGTCACATAGCCGTTAGTGGACAAGAATCGACGTAATTATCCAGCAATGGCACAATTAGCGGGGTAATCGCAAAAGGGGAGATGACAATATAGTGGACACCCGACTTCGGACCAGCATTATTGCCATCGGTAGCGAGAACTACTTGAAGCAAACTTGTGGGCGGCAGGCTAGTTACGCGCCTTAATAACAGACTATCGGTGTTTTGCATCGTCTTTTGGCACTCTATTTCTCTAATAACTGCCCTGCTTCAGTATCACCGATAATTCCTTTTCGTGAAAAATTGATGACCGGCAATACCCGCTGAAGGAGTCCTCATAAGGATCTTACGGATTTCGGTGACGTGGGCTAATTCTTTTATTAAATAGCAGATGATAATATTGAAATGCTACAGGGCCGAATATTTTTAAGAACTAAACGCCCAGTCCCTATCTATACGATTCGATGAATTGTTACCGTGTTGCACTTTAAGATGAAAAGTGTGACGATTAACATTACGATGAAATGTTACCTCATAACGAAAAGACTATGCCTATAGTCTCCAGAGAACCCCCCAAACTCCCTAGAGCACACGGCTAATCAGCTAAGTTGGTTCCGGTCACCCAAGGCTATACTAGCAGAGCACCTGGCACTCGATATAGTCTTTCTCAAAGGCCGAGGCGAGCTCCTTACTCTTGTGAAAGAAGAAGTCGTCGCTCATGGCGCTCTCTAGCTTATGTTCCCTGTACACCCAATCGCTATTGTGGTAGTTCATTCTATCAATTAAGACGCGGCCTACCTTTCCTCTAAGCTCCGCAGCAAATCCTTCAGCATTAGGTAGCATCGGGGCAATCATGGCAAACGTTCTGACGCCAACCCGATGTAGCTCATCCAGTGCTTTGATCCTGTCCTTGATTGCAGGAGCATTAGGTTCAAATAGCAGCCTAATACCATCATCTGCTGTGGTGACTGTGATCCCAACTTCGATATCACTAGCACTCTTGAGTAACTCCATGTCACGCAGCACCAAAGGGGACCTAGTCTGGACTGTAACTGGCCAATTATTCTGGACCAATATCTCCAGGCACTTTCTCGTCAATTTATATTTTGACTCAAGCGGTTGGTATGGGTCGCATACTCCACTCACCCATACTCTGCCCGTCTTTTTCCTCTTTATCTCTAGCCTAAGTAAATCAGGCGCATTTATCTTGACGTCGACAAATTCGCCCCACGGCTCCTTGTGCCCGGTAAACCTCTTCATAAAGCGAGCGTAGCAATAGCTACACGCATGCTGACAACCTGTATAAGGATTGACAGCATAGTCATAGATTTGCGATTTAGAAAGGATGCTTCTAGCCTCAATATCTCTAACAATCATAGCCCACCTTAGTATCGGCCTAATATGAATAATTATATGAACGTCACGGTACCAATAAGTTTCGTCCTGATAATTATACTATGTTCGTATGCCAGGAATCTTATCACGTTCCAATAAGATGAGCATACGGAAGCTTGGATGTGGATATATTAAACAAGATGGCTTTTTGTTCATTTTTACCAGTACGTAGAGGCTGTAGGAGTCAAGAGGGAGGGTATAGCAACGGGAAACATAGTCAAAATTCTATTTGAGGGATGCTTAATCCCGTCTGCCCCGTAAGAATATAGCGCAACCAATAGTCGCTACGACCATAGCGGCACCCACACCTGTGAAAACGGGGTAGAAGCCTAACCGATCAATAAGATAACCAATTACCGGCGTTATTATACCAGGGCCTCCCCTACTGGCAAAATAGTAGATGCCTAGTATGGTCGAGCGCTTACGCTCCGAGACTTGGCTGATGATATAGGCTTCCGATACCGGCATACGGATATACAAAGACATGCCGATGGTAATTAGTATAGCAAAGGTACCCCAGCCGTAGGTCATCAGGTTTAGCAGATAGATGAGAGGGCCGGCAATGATGCTCGCCGCCAGCATTACAGGCACCCTTCCCAAGCGGTCAGAGAGGTACCCACCCAAAGGTCCGGCCCACAATCCCGCGGAGTAGACAAGGGCCAGTAATGCCGCTGCTACTTCCTCGCCAACGCCGAAGTGGTCAACCACGAACAAAGGGATGAACGATATGGTGGAGAAAATCAAGATCTGCCCGACTATGGTAAGAATGAAGAACGATACTAGGTGACGCAGACGACCTGGACTGGGAGTTGTCGCGGAATGACTAGGTACCTCAGGCTCGACTTTCTTGGCATATTCCCACCGGACTAGAAGTACATACAATATAATTCCGAATGCAATAGTGGGGATAGCTAGC
This sequence comes from Chloroflexota bacterium, assembly GCA_043797985.1. Lineage (GTDB taxonomy): Bacteria > Chloroflexota > Dehalococcoidia > Dehalococcoidales > UBA2162 > JAZDPB01. The sequence goes on along the minus strand of JAZDPB010000107.1, from coordinate 4,246 downwards.
CCAATGAAAGAGCTACGCCAGCCCCAGGTAGTGGCAATGGCAACGGCGATTAGTGGAGCCAAGAAGTAACTTCCAGCGCCGCCTATCTGGTGGAGACCCAATGCCCGGCCTCGGTTCTTCGGCTCAACCGATGCTGAAATCAGCGGAGCGGAGGCTGGGTGGTAGCCACCACCAGTCGCTCCCATCAACACTAAGAAGATAACCATCATAATATAGGTTGTTGAAAGGCCAACCAAAAGTCCGGAGAGTGCCACACCAGAGACGCCTATAAGGAGCATTACACGGGGGCCAATACGGTCGGCTAGCCACCCCGCTGGTAGATGGCTTATACCATATGACAGGGTAAATGCTGAGACTACCCATCCTGTCTGAGCATAATCAAGTGCAAAGTCATCACGGATGAACGGCAAAAGTGGTATCACCAGTGCAGCCAGCAAGTGATGGCTAAGGTGTGCTAGCACAAAGAGCGGCAGTAATCCAGAAAAATAAGAACTAAAACTGGATTTCTTGATGATATGTTCCTTTCAATATAACTTGACGTGTCTCAGCACTAACTCTATTGTATGAATTGTATCACTTGGTATTCCTCAATATCTATAATTTCTGGTCTGGGCTATCAGTTGGCCTCTAAATGCTAACTTCTTGCGTTGGGGGTGTTCAAGGCAGTTGCTTTGGTGGACCAAAGACAACTTTTCCACACGTAATATTTTGTGCTTGATCACCTCCATCAACGAGTCCTAGATCGCACTTATCCTGGCAGTATTTGAGACACGCTTCTAGCTGTGTCTGTAAGCTGGTGCCTTCGCTTTGAAGTAGGTTGACTTTCACGGTATTTAAGCATGTGCCATTCATGTTTGTCAAAGGAAATATATAGTAATGAATAAGACTTCTTACAGGATTGACAAGGGTAAACTGGAGTGTAACAATAGCTGAAACGACGTTTTCACAGATAGAAGCAGAGGAAATTCAGGATAAAAAAATTCCGGGAAAACGTTTAAGGCAATGGTTTTTGGAGGATTTGATAATGGCAGAGATTAAATTGTTTAAAGCAGAGGAATTAAGGCACTTAGCGACAGAGTCTTTACAAAAAGCTGGGATGTCTGATGACTATGCACAAATCATGTCAGAAGTCCTGGTTGAAGCTGACCTGCGTGGTGTTAATACCCATGGTATGGCTATGCTCCCCCTTTATTTTAGAAGGCTGCAAAAAAGTATTGTTAACCCGAAACCAAACATGCAAGTGGTTAAAGAGAGCCCGTTGTATGCTCTGTTTGATGGTGATAATGGGCCGGGACATCTGGTCTCGGTAAAAGCGATGTCAATCTGCATTGATAAGGCCAAACAGAGTCAAGTGGGCATAGTAGGTGTGCGTAATTCGAACCACTTCGGGGCGGCGGCTTATTACTCGATGATGGCTTTAAAAGAGAACCTTATCGGTTTCTCTGCAACTAACGTCCCTCCTCTTATACCTCCCTATGGTGGTACCACGCCTACCTTCGGCAACAATCCTTTTTCTATCGCAATACCAACAGGTGGAAAATTCCCTATAGTTCTCGATATAGCTACCAGTAATGTCGCCTTTGGTAAGGTTTTTCAGGCTCGTCAAACGGGGCAGAAGATCCCGTTGAACTGGGCGTTGGACAAAAATGGGCGGCCAACAGATGATCCTGAAGTAGCCTATCAGTCTGCATCGTTACAGGGTATCGGAGAGCACAAGGGTTACGGGTTATCGGTAGCGATTGACATACTGTCCGGTGTCCTGACGGGGGCGCTTTTTGCACGTGATATCTCCCCCAGGGGAATTGGCGTTGGTCATTTCTTCGCCGCTTTCAATCCTGAAATGTTTATGCCTCTTGATGAGTTCAATAACAGACTTGAGCGTATGATGGCCCAGGTTAAGGAGACTTCCTTAGCTGATGGTTATGAAAGGGTCTACTTGCCGGGAGAGAAAGAGTACTTGTGTAAGGAAGAGCGGTTAAAGAAAGGGATACCTTTACCTCCGCACATCTATGAACAATTAGATGAAATCAAATAGTTAGATGATACAACAATTAAAGTTTAGTACTCACACGGGCAACGGGGGTTCGAACATTATGATTTGCCTCCTGGTTCACTTTTATTAAAATCTTAGTCTTTACCCGGTGTCCCTCCTTATTTTTATGAAATAAACTAGTTCTGGCTGAGTCTGCCATCAAATGTTGCATCACCATGCCAGGTCGGGTCTTGCATTAGTAGTACTACCCTGTCACCTTCAAAAGTCATGGTTATCCGCCAAGTGTTAAAATCTCCCACTTCGTTAAACTGAACAACAAAGACGTTATCTTTCTCCCAGGAACCTCTTAGTGCCACGGGCATGTGGTATTTCCCTTGCTGAGCAAGACTGAATGTATTATCCAGCCTCACCGGGAGCTTCCGATAAAATCTGTTCCTGCTAAAGCCCAACATAGCCTCATCCGGTTTATCAAAGGATATTGAAAATGACTCCCAGTTGTCCAGGTAAGGGGTACCTTCACGCGGTTTATTATTGAGCTTAAAGGTCTTCCCGGAAATCTTCTTAGCTATCTCGGGTAAAGGTGCTGGTGTTAGCTTCTGATCTCTGCCACGGGCTATCTCATCAATTCTGGATTTCAGAGTAGCCACACCTTCAGGATTGGGTGGTAGCGGGGTTATTGACTTTGCCGCCGGTATGATAAAGGAAGTAAGAGCTTTGTCGGTGACGTCTCTCCTGTCGTGTCCCGCGGTAATGACTACTACCATGTCTTTTTCAGGGATAACAATGATATTCTGGCCTCCTGCGCCACGCGCAGCATAAAAGCCGAGAGAAGAGACCCACCACTGATAACCGTAACCATCAAAAGGACCTCTGTCCAACGTGGTTTTTGTATGCTTAGTAGTGGCTGCGGCTACCCACTCTGGAGATAATATCTGTTCTCCGTCCCAAAATCCGTTATTTAAATATAAATATCCGATTTTGGCCATATCGTGCGGCCGGTAGCATTGTTCACCGAAGCCATAATTAACTCCCTGGTGGTCGGCAGGCCAGGCGAAGTCGGCGATACCGAGCGGTTCAAAGAGATACTTTTGGGCAAAGGCCTCAGTGCTAATACCCGTGTTCTCTTTAACAATAGCCGAAAGGAGATGAGAACCGGGACTACAGTACTCAAAGCGGGTACCTGGCCTTTCTTTCATGGGTAGGTCAAGCGTGAATTGTACCCAATCAGGACTTTGCATCATTAAACGCAGAGTTAGCTCACCTTGTTCAAATGTAAAATCCAGTCCTGTCCGCATGGTCAGTAGGTCCTCAAGTGTCATTGCTTTTTTGTTGGCATCTATGTTAGCCACAGTTCGATTTGGGAACAGTTCGAGGGCGGGTTGTTTGACACTTTTGATATAGCCCTTATCTAGAGCGGTACCAACAACTGTTGCGGTGATGCTCTTGCTGCATGATGCTAAGTTGTGTTTAAAACCTGGAGCATATGGATAGAAGTACACGTCAGCCACCAGATAACCATGGCGGATGACTGTAATATTATGGCAGTTGATTTCTGGCGCATCCAGTTTGCTGACCCTCCTCGGTGTTGGAGCCGGTCCGTGGTCTTCCTTCGTGATAAAATCAAGAGCCCTGACTAATCCCTGTGAGTCTATACCCTGTTCCTCAGGAGTCGATGTTCGCCATCCCTTAGTAGACCAATATTCCCGTACAGGATTCGGTCTAGCCATTGTTCCATCCTCCTTATCAAAATGGGGTAACCATTATCACTAGTCTATCCAAAATCTTAAGACAGATTAATTAGTATAAAAGGAATAATGCTGGATTGTAAATTACTATGATTTCATAGAGTAAAATAGGCTTTCATTAGACTCTACACGGTTACTTAACAGGTGAACTCATCGCGAAGCCCGCCACTTAATATTTCGTGTTAATGCTCCAGGATTCAGGTGGCTCTTCAGTAGTGACCGATTATAACACGGTGGTTAGCGGTCTCTCAACACCACAACCGCCGCAGGGCGAAGGCGGAAATAAAACTCTACAATCTTCTCGGTTGTGTTCACGTCTACAGTTTATCTCATATCTAATACCATTTCAACGTAATGCAAAGGGTGGTGGTATCGGATGTCAATAACGTACACCAAACCTCTTTATGCTGCTACTAATCCGCTATAGTATTTCCTGGCATACGCCGCTGGCGATAGATAACCCAGCCCGGCCTGTAACCTCTGCCGGTTATAGAAAATCTCAATATAT
>JAZDPB010000086.1:0-6768 GCA_043797985.1 Chloroflexota bacterium | reverse complement strand
CTTTCCGGCAGCAATAAGACGGTCGAAGAAGGATTTAATTAAAGGATTACACCGGACTGCAACAAAAGTGGCCATATAGGTTGCCGTACGCACGATATCTCTTCCGCCCCAGATAATTCTTTTACCACGCATTTTGCCACTATCACGATTGAAAGGGACGACTCCTCCCAAAGCCGCGATCTGCTTACGGTTCAAGATACCCAATTCAGGGAAGTCAGCAAGAATGGTAATAGACAGATTAGGTCCAACGCCGGGTACGCTTTGGATAATCTCGTCTTTCTCCTTCCATTCCGGGTCGTCCTGAACCATCTGTTTCAATTCTTTGTTAATATCATTCAATTCCTTCTCCAACCAGGTTATATGCTTCTTTACACGCTTTCTAACAGCTGGGTCGGCTTGTTGCAGGCGGTTCTTTTCCGCGGTAAGCATGGTTACTACTTGCCGGCGGCGAATCAAAATAGACCCCAATTTTTTGGCTGCTTCAGTAGGCAAAAGTCGTGGTGCAGGTTGAATCTTTGCAGCAAAGTGAGCGATAACTTTGGCATCCAGAATGTCAGTTTTAGCCAGGATGCCTGCCGACCTGGCGAAATCCCGAATCTGGCGAGGATTAACCACAGCTACAGGAAAGCCTTTAGACTGAAGCTCAGCGGAGACCATGCGTTCGTAACCACCCGTAGCTTCCAGAACAATCAAACAGGGAGAGAACTTTTTCATCTTCGTAATCAATTTGGCAAGACCAGCCTCATCGTTTGGAAAATTCCAGCGCTCGTTACCTTCGTGCACCGTTACTTCCATCGAGTCTTTGGCAACATCAATACCCACAAAATCAGTATGACCCATATTTCTCCTTTTTCCTTTATCCCTTCCTTGCAGATACGAGCTCACTCAAAGTGGCGCCGCGCAACTGTCCGGGCTATAAGGAACTTCTGGGAGACGACCTCGCTAAGTCACGGTGTTTCGCACCAAGGTTCATCCGATCTGTCTCCCGATAAATATATTAGTACATTTTTAAGATACAAGGTTCAGGTTGTCAGCAACGGCAATAGCCGTATAGCTGATACGCTGCCGGGGGCGGTAGCCGGCTTCCTGGAGACTTTTGAGGGAATAAATATCCGCCAGTAGAAGGCTCACCTGCAGACTATCCTGAATTCGGCTACGGTCTACAGAGATGACCGTGTTGAGCTGGTATTTAGAGATTCAGTAGTAGACGATTCCATGAGATTCAATTCAGCTTGAGTAACTGACTTTTAATCAGGTGGTCACTGGTTCGAGACCAGTACGGCTCACCAAGGCTGGAAGACTTTCTCCGCCCGGGAGTTTTTAAAAGAATCAGGGTGTCAAGTCACTAGGTCAACCGACACCCTGATTTTATTGTTATTGATCCAGAATTTCAAGTTACTTTTTCGGTTCTTCTCAATCTTAGTTGTTCTGTTTCCGCTCTAAGTCCCTTCGACTAGCTCAGGGTGAGCCCTTCGGCAAGCTCAGGACAGGCCTGTCGAACCAGAGCGGCTAGAGAAAACAAGAGAACCTTTTTAACAACCAAGATTGAGTAAAAGGACCTTTTCTAATTTATTGCAGAGTACCCGAAAATCCCATATAATAAGCGAGTGTTTTCCCATATGTTCTTCTGTCTGAAGCATTGCCGACCCAAAAAAGGAGTATTCACGATGCGGCATTCCAGGTCTTATGTTCTTATCGGTATATCGTTATTGCTGATTCTATTCACGGTAATATCCGGCCTTGGATGTACCTCCAAAACAGGCCCCCAGACGACATCATCACAACAGGAAGAGGACAAAGGTGATCCTGATTGGTGGAAGAAGCAGCCTGACCTGGCCAAAGAAGAAGCCGGTATCAAGAACACTATTACTGGGCTGACCGGCGCTTTAGGTACTAAAGACACTCAACAGACCTTGACCTACTTTGCCCCGGAGGAGAAAGACAAGTACGAGGAGATCCTCTCCAAATATCCCGATATCATGCCCCAGCTTGCCAAGGACCTGGAGAAGGCCACTCTGATTTACCTTTCACCGGATACGGACAATACGCTTTATCGAATTGCAGAATACAGTATTCCACTGGATGGTAATAGTACTGTCAGTATTGTTTTTGTGAAGGTGGATGGAAAATGGCTACTGAAGAGTCTCTAGGAAAGCGGAAATCATGAAGAAGATTATTGCTGCCATAGCTACATGTGTGATAATAGCTACGACTATATTGGTAATCAAACCACTTCCTGCCATGGCCTGGGAGCAGGGTGCGTCAGGTGCGCATGAGGAGATAAACCGGTATGCGATAAACCGTTTCTTTAGCGCCTACGCCGGTAGTTCCAAGTATGCTAACTCGCCGATAGATAAAGCCGCTTTATTCTGGGGGCCGGAAGTAGGTGCCTCAAGTATGGTAGTAGGCGGACATACAGTTTTCATGCGTGACCATACCTTTAGCGCCTGGGTGGTTCACGGCGGGTATTCCGCAGACGAGCCGAATATCTGGGCGTGTGTCCGGCACTTCTATGACCCGCTGTCGAAAAATGGCGCGCCCCAGTTAACCGACCATTCCTGGTTACACGGTGCTGTTTATGAAGCGCTGAGTGCCAAGTCCTGGACTTTTGAAGACCCAAGTAATCCCTTCAGCTGGCCCAAGGCGCTGGAATACTACAAGCGGGCAATGGAAATACCGGTAGGTGCCGATAATACAGAGGTGCCAGGCACCGATTTTAGAGATCAGGATATTCCGGTAGACTCAGCCGCGCAGGCGCGCAGCGCTTTCCTGGGTAAGGCTTTCCGTGCTCTGGGCGAGTCTATGCACATGATTGCAGACATGACCCAGCCTGCCCACAACCGTAACGATTCCCACCCCAATGGTGACCTCGATCCGTTGGAAAGCAGGGTAACGATAGACACTATCAAGATGGTAGCAGGCGGTCAGGTGGAACAGGAAATCAACGATGATATTAACGCGGCTGCTGATGCAGCGGACATGTATGAGAGAATAGCCCTGTGGACCAACCGCAATTTCTATACCGACGATACTATCTATGACAAAGCCTCAGGCATCAATCCGGATAACTGGGAAAACCCCTACCCTCATCCCCAGTTCAGCGACCTCAACCTGGACCCTAAGTCTAAGCTCAAAGTCTACACCAAGAAATTCAACGGTAAGGACGTCCCGATGATTCAGCAGACTTGGGCCAGCTATGTCAGTTACCAGAGCTACGCCTCCGAACGCCAAATGCCATTTGATGAATACCAGGTACCGCCATCCTTTGCCGTAGGGCAGGCCGAAGTCCTCGTGCCGGTTGCTATCAAGGCCAATGCCAAACTAGCTAATCTGTTCTTTCCAACCCTCGACCTGACTATCGAGGTTGAAGAAAACAAGGACGTGGACAAGAGCAAATACGGGCAGGATTACCAGGAATTCAGTGTTGACAGTCTCATAGAGCACCAAATTGAGAATGATGTCGAGTGGCAAAAGCTCGGCTTTGTGATAAAGTATTCCGGCCCCGGAGAGCTGTGGACCGGTCCCAAAGGCAAGGCTAAGAAAATCGCTGACCTCAAGTTCAAACAGGGGCAACTGGAGCAACCGATCACCGTCTTTATCGGTGACAAGGAACTGGAGAAAGCAGACAAGTTCCAGGTAAAGGGCGGTGATATACTCTATGTAGTCATCAATGCCGGCGGGCGAAATTGGAAGAGCAATGAGTACACCCTAGCAGCCTCTGTCTCACTGACTATCGTTCCCAATACCGCGACCGGTGAACCGGACAAGGCCTATTTCTTCGCCGCCAAGACGGACCAAACGGTGCAGAAAGCCCGATATGACTGGTACCTTGATGGAAAGAAGGTGCAGAGCGGCACGGGCACTACCTATAAGTTACAGCCGAAAGACGAAGGCACCTACGCTATCATGGCTAAACTCTTTGATAAAGATGGAAAAGAGCTAGCCAGCGCCGATGCTACGGCATACATTAAGAAGCCCGAAGCAGCTGCTTCGGGCAACCTGGCGATATTGCAGAGCTGCAATACGCTCCAGATTCAGTTTGTGACTTGGGCCAACTGGACTGAAACTCTACATTATCCCGGCACTGATGAACCACCTCGAACCACTACCTTGGACCAGGCTTTCGCCTGTGGTCTCGTTCCTCCCGCTGACATTGCCTGGAACGGGGCAAGCTTCTCAGGAAAGAATGATAACGCCCGAGTCTCCGGAGTAGTGTCTCCGGACTGCAGTGAGATAGTCAGCATGGTAGTGACCTCAACCAGCAGCGAAGGAGAAACCTCAACTACATTCGCCCACGTACCCCTCAAGGTAGATGAACGGAACAAAGTGGCACTGCAAACCACCAAGACGCCGGCGGAACTAGGGAAGTGCGTGGTCAGTGCATCGGCCCATACTAACGACGGGTTTCATGAAAGGAAATTGAACTCCCTGTCATTTGAGGGTACCAAATGGGAAACTAGCCTGAAGCTGATATTCCAAAAGAGGTAAGAATCATCAGGAAAGAAGTAAGACTAATACTGCCTGGTACAGGCTGTTGATACAGCATTAACAAAATAATTTAAAAGGTACCATAAAATGCAGTAACTCCCAGCCAGCAATATATCCGATGGGAACATTTCATTGTTTGAATTGAAAAAGTTGGTAAAACCTTTGAACTGACTTTCAGTCTCGAGAAATAAAAGAATAACTCGGCAAAAACAGATGTTGAAATGGAGTTATTGATTCTTAAGCGATTGACAGATGGCGTTCCTCTATATTTTACTGAAAATATGCCAAAACTTCTCTTGCTTTTGCTTCCTGTCCTAAGGGTACCGGAACACGTAACTGCTTTTCCTGCAGGCCGGTGCGGGTAGGTGCGAAATGGCAGAAAACCAGTAGCGGAGGATTACCTTCAACATACTCGACTGATCCCAGTCGGGCGCCCATTGTATTCCACAGGTGAAGCTGCTTATTCAGATAGATACCATCTTTGCTAATATAGACTTTTCCCACGGTATTTCTGTTTTGATGGTACTCATAGCGTGAAGTTAACAAGGCGACTATCCCCATGAGAACGATGACCACAGCCATAACTGCGGCAACCCCGAGTCCTGTTTCCCAGTCAATTACCAGAGCAACCACGGCAACAAAAATTGCAAACCCTGCAGTGATGAAGAAGAGTATTTTCTTACCTGCTTTATTCGCTTCATTTTCCTTTTCAGTGTAGAGTTTCCATTCGTCAGGAGTATATGTCCAGGTTATCAGAAGTCCTTCTCCCGCCATTATCCGATTGAATTTCCTGGCACGAATGCTGTAGACAATTGAAACAGTCAATGCGGTGAAAAATAACACGATACCGGCGAAAGCCAGAGCGTAACTTGCATCCCCGAGGTTGGAATTAAATGCCCAGATAGTTAATGCCAGAAAAACAGGCGTAAGTATCAACCAGACCAGTGCAGTGATACTTGCCGGATTAGTCCTGCTCATTGTATTTCCTCTTAACTCTCAGTATGTATGATGAAAAATCACCCACTCAAAGCGGGTAATCCCCGGATTCCTTATCTTCTATTAAGATTTTTTAATAAAAAGCATTACGGCATGTATTGTATATGTATACAGTAACTAGTGTCCTGAGTCAGAAGTTCGTTGACAAAATCGGGCAAGGGTAGCAAGGATTTGGTCAGCAGTCTTGGTCCAAATGAAAGGTTTAGGCTCGTGGTTAGTGACCTCAAGATAATGATAGATGGCAGCCTCCAATTCTCTGGTACTTCGATGGACACCTCGCCGAAGTTGCTTCTCTGTAAGGGCAGCGAACCAGCGTTCTACGAGGTTAAGCCAGGATGCTCCCGTGGGAGTGAAGTGCACGTAGTAGCGGGGGTGAGATGCCAACCAGCTATGAATTATGGGTGTTTTGTGAGTAGCGTAGTTGTCCATCACAACATGAATGTCCAGGTGCGGTGGAGTGGCAGCGTCGACTCGGTCGAGAAATTTCCGGAACTCGACGGAGCGGTGTCGGCGCTGACATGTCCCCAGAACTTGACCGGTCTTCACGTTAAGGGCTGCGAAGAGGGATGTGGTGCCATGCCGCGAGTAGTCATGAGTGCGGCGCTCCACCTGTCCCGGGCGCATGGGCAGCAGAGGTTGCATACGGTCAAGCGCTTGGATTTGGGATTTCTCGTCCACACACAAGACCCAAGCTCTGTCGGGCGGGTTCATATACAACCCCACGATATCCCGGACCTTCTCGATGAACAGAGGATCAGTGGAAAGCTTGAAGCTCTCGGTACGATGGGGCTGCAGAGCAAAAGCCCGCCAGATACGACTCACAGCGCTCTGACTCAGCCCGGTTCTTTGAGCCAGCGAACGAGTGCTCCAGTGGGTGGCGTCGGTAGGCATGGTCTCCAGAGTCAGCGTCACAGCTCGTTCCACATCAGCATCGGTGATCTTCCTCGGAGCACCTGGTCGCGGTTCGTCCAGCAAGCCATCCAGCCGTTGTTCAAGAAAACGGGTGCGCCACTTACCAACAGTCTGGGGGCAGAATCCCGTCTCGGTCGCAACCACAGCATTACTCTTTCCAGCAGCGCAACCGACGATCACCCGGCACCGTTGTGCCAATGCTTGGCCGGTCTTGGCTCGTCTAATCCAGTGCTCCAACGTTTCGCGTTCCTCTATCGCCAGTGTGAGTGGCAAAATCGGTCGTCCAGTACGCATCGCTCCTCCTCTCAGGCTTTAGCTCAGTATACAGGAAGAACGTACTTCTGTAAAGTATTTATAACTCAGGACACTAGT
>JAZDPB010000074.1:0-3165 GCA_043797985.1 Chloroflexota bacterium | reverse complement strand
CCTTTCACCAAAAGGCGGTGGCGAACCTTCTGGAGCTGTTGCCGTTGCTGTAACCAAGAACTTTGGGTCCTTTGCCCAGTTCAAGGAGAAGTTCACCAATGCTGCAGTGACATTGTTCGGCTCGGGATGGGCCTGGCTGGTCGAGAATCCCGACGGTAGTCTTGTCATAGAGGCTACAAGTAATGCAGGCAATCCACTGAAGGATGGGAAGAAGCCGTTGCTCACATGTGATGTCTGGGAGCACGCGTACTACATTGATTACAGGAACGCCAGGGTAAAGTATGTTGAATCCTTCTGGAAATTGATCAATTGGGATTTTGTTGAAAAGAACTTAACACAAAAATAACCAGGCTCAATATACCTGGGAGCCTTTGACCTTAGAACTAAGTATAAAGAGGAGAGGTTGAAAGTGATAGATATTGGTAGCAAAGCACCTGATTTTTCTTTGAAGGACAATAATGGCAAAACGGTAAAGCTATCGACCTTTAAAGGTAAGAAGGTATTGCTTTCTTTCAGACCTTTGGCCTGGACATCAGTTTGTCATGACCAGATGAGACTGCTTGAGGAAAGCCATCTTCATTTTGATGAGCTCAATACGGTTGCATTCGGGATTGGCGTGGATTCTGTGCCTTCGAACAAGGCCTGGGCACATTCTATGGATATAAATAACACAAGGCTCCTATCTGATTTCTGGCCTCATGGTGAAGTCGCCAGATCGTACGGAATTTTTAGAGACAAGGATGGTTTTTCGGAAAGAGCAAACATTATCGTTGATGAAGAACAGAAGGTTGTCTTCGCCAAGGTATATCCCACGGCTCAATTACCAGATTTCGAGGAGATATTGAAATTCTTAGAAAAGTAAACCAAAGCAGGAGACTGCTATGAACAAAGCAATATGCTCACTCAACTTCATGTACAGTATGGAGAGGTTTGCCACAGCAATCTACCGGGTACAAAAAGGGGGCTTTAGGAACAAGGCTATTTTTGATAAATTAACGTATGCTGTCGATAATGAACACCAGCATGCTTTGAAGCTTAAAAGTCGAATCACTGAACTGGGCAATACTCCGTCCAGGCTGGCCCCTTTATTTCAGATTGCTGGCTGCCTGCTTGGTGGATTGAGCAGATGTTTTAGCAAGACTCTGGCACTTAAGACGGATACAGCAATCGAAAAGAGAGCAGTGAAGGATTATGGTTATTTCCTCAGGACTTTGAAGCTTGATGACACAACAAAGCAACTTATCAAAAGTATCATTACCGATGAAGAACTACACGTTCGAAACTGGCAGAACTCAATTAAGTTGTTGAAAAGCAAGAAATAATTCATTAAGTAACTGTGACAGAATTCATTATGGTGACAAAAGGTGAGCCACATAAAACCTAACCATTTGGCAAACGAGACGAGTCCTTATCTCCTTCAGCATGCTGAGAACCCTGTGGAATGGTATCCCTGGAGGGATGAAGCCTTAACACGTGCTAGAGCTGAAGATAAGCCCATACTTCTCAGTATCGGCTATTCAGCATGTCACTGGTGTCATGTTATGGCGCATGAGTCCTTTGAAAACAAAGAAACCGCCAGACTTATGAATGAGCATTTTATCAATATCAAGGTGGATCGGGAAGAGCGACCGGACCTCGATACGGTCTACATGGAGGCAGTCCAATCTATCACCGGTGGCGGTGGATGGCCTTTAACGGTTTTTCTTACCCCGGAAGGTAAACCTTTTTATGGGGGTACCTATTTCCCACCCGAAGACAGGCATGGCCTACCCGGCTTCCCAAGGGTACTTATGACGGTATCAGATGCCTATAAAAATCGCAATAACCAGGTCAAGCAAGCAACCGATCAAATACTCAAAGTACTGAATTCCAAGGTTAATAGTAAGACGACTGCTGGGCAACTTACAGCAGATATCCTTGAACAGGCATATTCAGCTATCAAACAGGACTTCGATAGAGAAAACGGCGGGTTTGGTGGGGCTCCCAAATTCCCACAGCCAATAGTGCTGGAATTTCTGCTCAGATACCATCTTCGTACCCGCGAAAAAGATGCCCTAGAGATGGTTACTTCGACCCTTGAAAAAATGGCCAGGGGAGGGATTTATGACCAGATAGGTGGCGGTTTTCATCGTTACTCTACCGATAATCATTGGCTAGTGCCGCACTTTGAGAAGATGCTTTACGACAATGCGTTGCTGAGCAAGATTTATTTACATGCTTATCTTGTGACCAAAACACCTTTATTCCGGCGCATAGCTGAAGAAACTATCGACTACGTACTTAGAGAAATGACAAGTCCACAAGGTGGATTCTATAGTACTCAGGATGCGGACAGTGAAGGCGAAGAGGGTAAATATTACCTTTGGTCTATCGACGAGATAAAGAACGTCCTCGGTGATGAAACTGCAGGGATCATTGGTAAATATTATGGTGTAACTACTGGAGGTAATTTCGAGAGTCGCAATATTTTGCATGTAACCAGAAACGCGCAACCAGAAGAACCAGGTACTATCAGTCAAGCTAAAGCCCTACTGCTGAAAGAGCGGGAGAAGCGGATTAAGCCCGGACGGGACGAGAAGATATCGGCCTCCTGGAATGGATTGATGTTATCCAGCCTAGCTCAAGCTGCTACCATTCTACGTCGCAGGGATTATTTAGATGCAGCCGTAGCTAACGGTTCCTTCCTTTTGGGCTCAATGACCGCTAACGGATATCTCATGCATACCCATAAAGATGACCAAGCCAAGATTGACGGTTTCCTTGAAGATTATGCACTGGTCATAGAGGGTCTACTTGATTTACACCAGGTAACTTTTCAGGGCAAATGGTTAAAGGAAGCAATCAGTCTAACAGATATTATGGTTAACGAGTTCTGGGACGAGTCAGCCGGTATGTTCTATGATACTGGTAAACGGCATCAGCCTCTTTTCATTCGTCCCCAAAATACTCATGATGGAGCAATTCCATCCGGTCCATCATCAGCTACCTTAACACTTCTGAAAGTAAACTGGCTTACCGGCAACGACTATTTGTGGGAAATAGCGAGAAAGTCACTAGAGAGTATTGGGGAAGACTTATCACAATATCCCCTGGCGTTCGGTAACTGGCTTTGTGCCCTTGACCTCCATTTATCTAATCCACAAGAAATAGCCATTATCGGTCCCC
>JAZDPB010000063.1:0-19712 GCA_043797985.1 Chloroflexota bacterium | reverse complement strand
CCCAGGATTTAAATTTTATCATTGCGCCGAGTATTGCGGGAAACGGCATCCAGTAATGATGCCTCTATGATACATGGAACCTGAGTGAACATCAATCCTTCTCTGGAGCGCGTTTTTGGCAGGATTGCCGCTGATTCTGTGTCTGAAAGTACAACCTTTAAGTATTGAAGAGCTGGGTTAAAGTTAATTCCTTCGGGTCACCTGGCCATAATACAACTCAATCAGACATTCCGATTTTGACTGTCAGCTTGACAAAAGGTAATTTGGAATACCAAAAAGCAATCGCTATCTTAAAAAGCCTGCTAGACAAGCCCTCGCTTAACGCCGAAGAAAAAGAAGCGGTTATGGCTGCCATCGGTATTCTCAGTTGGGGTTCCCTCTCTAAAAGCAAATTAACAGCACAAAAAGCCAAACGAGATAAGAGTACCGAATGGTAACATAACCTATGGTATTCGCTTATGTACGCACGGAAAGGCAAGCATTCCCAAATCCGTAACGTAAGAGTGGGAAAGGAGAGCAAAATGGCAGACCTGAGGATTGAGAAATTAGCCCAATTACTGGTTGATTATTCGGTAGCGGTGCGTGAGGGCGACCGCGTGGTGATAAACGGTAGCACACTGGCTGAGCCATTACTGAAGGAAATCTATATCAGGGTATTGCAGGCAGGAGGGCACCCTTTGATGATGGCTTCTTTGCCTGATACCGAGGAGATTTTCTTTCGTTACGCTTCGGATGAACAACTTAAACATGTACCCAAACCGGCAGAACTGATTATGGAGACATACGATGTGCGCATTTCGATACTTGCCGAGAGTAATACCAAAGCTCTCAGCAATACGGAACCGGGTAAAATAGTATTACAGCAGCGTGCACGCACTAAAATAATGGATACCTTTATGCGCCGTTCTGCGGCTGGTGAGCTGCGCTGGACAGTAGCCCCTTTCCCAACCAATGCCTTTGCCCAGGATGCCGAAATGAGCCTCGGCGAATACGAGGACTTTGTCTATGGTGCCTGCGTACCTGATTTGAATGACCCGATTGGGTACTGGCAAAAGTTTTCAGCACGCCAGGAAAAGATAGTCACCTGGCTTAAAGGAAAAACAAGCTTACATGTTAAGGGTCCGGGCACTGATTTACGTCTGAGTGTTGCCGGACGTACCTTTGTCAACTGTGATGGGCATTACAATGTACCTGATGGTGAGATATTTACCGGGCCGGTCGAGGATAGCATTGAAGGCAATGTCTGTTTTTCATATCCGGCGATATACAGAGGGCGCGAGGTGACCGGAGTTCGGCTGTGGTTCGAGCATGGTAAGGTGGTTAAAGCAAGCGCCGATAAGAATGAAGACTTCCTGCTCCAGACACTGGATACTGACGCCGGTTCACGCTTTGTGGGCGAGTTTGCCATTGGCACAAGCCAGGGCATTACTCGCTTTACCCGGGAGATACTGTTCGATGAAAAAATAGGCGGCAGCTTTCACATGGCACTGGGCGCTGGTTACCCTGAGACAGGCAGCAAAAACAAATCAGCCATCCATTGGGATATGATATGCGACCTCCGTAAAGGCGGAGAGATATGGGTTGATAACGAGCGCTTTTACCAGAACGGTAAATTTATAATTGATATTTAGGAAGGCATAGGTTTTCGTTGGAGATTTATCTGCGAAAATTAGCTAAAGCAGCCAAAGCCAGTTTTCTTTCCTAAAATAACCAGAATCCGGCATAAATATTCAAAGTGTACACCCTGTAGTGATGAGCGTTTTGTCATTGAGCAAGATGAAGAAATCTTTCTAGTCCATCCTTTCCATCCGGGGTGCTAATAAAGACTAGAATATCCGCACTTTGAATAACATAATCGCGAGGGGGATTATAGATAAAGCCCTCTTTTGCCTTTATTGCCAGGATTAGTGTTTGTGGGTGTCTCTTTAAGTCCAGAGCTGAGATAGGTTTGCCAACGAAGGCGTCGGGTAGAATAATCTCTTCAACCAACAAATTCTTGTCTTTTTCCCGCATCATCATATCCAGGAATGAGACTACCGTCGGCTTTATCATTTCTGAAGTCATCCTCAAGCCTCCGATAAGACTGGGGGAGACCACGGCATCGGCACCGGCCCTCCTTATCTTTTCCTCGTTCCTTATGTCACTGCAGCGAGCGATTACTCTTACTCTTGGGTTAACCTGCTTCGCTGTTAGACTAATCACCAGATTCTGGTTATCATCCTCGGTAACCGCAAATATCCCCTTAGCTCTTTCGATACCAGCTTTGAGCAAAGTATCGTTGTTAGTTGCATCTCCTTCTAGGACAATCTGGTCCGGCAATGACTGTGAAGCCTTTTCCACAACCTCCTTGTTTGCATCCACGATGACATGTTGCCTTCTGGAGCTATACAGCTCGCTGGATATGTAAGAGCCTATCGCCCCGAAGCCACAGACAATAAAGTGGCCCTTGTAGTTGTTGATTATTTTCTCCATTTTTCTCCTCCTGAAGGATTCGGTTAGTTCTCCTTCCACAACCAGGCCGGTAAGATTAGTGACGACATATGTCAGAACACCGATGCCACAAACAGCAATAAATATGGTAAAGAGCCGTCCACCAGGATTCCCCGACAGATCAATTATTTCACCAAATCCAATCGTGGCAATGGTAATGACTGTCATGTAGAGGGTATCCACGAGGGAATATTGCTTCCCTCCGATAAACCAGTAACCGATGGTGCCTATTACTAGGATAGCCAGAAGGAAGGTGCTACTCCAGATAAACCTTCTACGAATTTGTGGGGGCATAGTCTCTTTCCGCTAATAGTCGTAGGCTTATTATATACCTGTTTTTGTATCCTTACGCTGTGAAAGCTAACCAGCTTTCAGTTGTCCTATTTTACCACTTCCGAGAAGTATATGCCTACTAGCTTTCAGAAACATCATTTCCTAGCTACCTTTTAGAAAGCCGGCCTTCGTAAGTATCAATCTCATGCTTCCACTTTGTGTAAAGAAGATTTATAATAGGTAATACAGGCGAAAGGTCTGGGAAATCGTCATGATATGGAGGAGATACGATGCCACTATATGTTATGCTCACAACGCTAACGGGACGAGGCAGAGAAACCATCAAGTCCAACCCGGAGAGGATAAAGGAGGTCAATGATGAGGTACGAGCCATGGGGGTTGAGATATTATCTCAATATGCCCTGCTCGGCCCCTATGATTTCATCAGTATCCTCAGAGCCCCCGACCAGTGGAATGTTGCCCGGGTGGCGATTGAGCTGGGCTCGAGAGGTACTATGGTGCCTGTTACTATGTCGGCTATGGAAGTGGATGACTTAATCGGCTACCTGGAAATGCTGAAGAAGGCTAAGAGTGGTAAAACTGAAGAAGACGACGTGCGAAGAGCAGGCAAGAGCCGCAGCTAATTCTGGAAATAGCTGCGCCAAGAAGCCCTATAGTTATCCGCTCGATAGATGTGGGTAATTAATGCTCATTTCGTAACGCTCTCATGTTGATGTTCGTACGATGGTAGATAGAAGGTGGCAAAAAGACGAATTGATAGTTTACTCGTTGCACGAGAGTTAGTCGAGAGTCGGGCAAAGGCTCAGGCTTTGATTATGGCAGGGGAGGTGGTGGTGGATGGGGAGACTATTGCCAAGTCGGGAACATTGGTAGCTGAGGAGGCGGTAATTACTATAAGTAAACCGCCTCCTTTTGTTAGTCGTGGCGGCATCAAGCTCGATTATGCTCTTGAACGATTCAAGCTCGATGTTTCGTCTAAAGTAGCGGCTGATGTTGGGGCATCGACCGGTGGTTTTACTGATTGCTTGCTCAAACGAGGCGCAAGCCAGGTGTATGCTATCGATGTCGGTCACGGTCAGCTGGACTATCGTTTAAGGCAAGATTCACGCGTGGTGGTTATGGAAAGGATAAATGCCCGCTATCCCATTTCTCTGACAGAAAAGGTAGACCTGGCTACCATAGATGTGTCCTTTATCTCATTGGAAAAGGTAATTCCGTCCATAGTTAATGTGCTGAAAGGTAGTGGTTATTTACTGGTGCTTGTCAAACCTCAGTTCGAGGCTAAGAGACAGGAAGTAGGTAAGGGGGGAGTGATTAAGCAGCCTGTAGTGCACGCCAGGGTTCTGGGGCGGTTTATTACATGGGTGGTAAAACATAACTTCAGGCTGGGGGGATTGGTAGAATCACCTATTCTTGGCGCCTCCGGGAACAAAGAATTTTTCATCTTAATGAAGTTGACATAATAGATGATAACGAAAGCTGTTGTTCTTGAAGTAGAAGGCTTAAAAATTACTGGTCAGCTTTACCTACCCACTAATGACGTCCAGCCTTTTCCTGCCCTTTGTGTTTGTCATGGTATCCCGGCGGGGAGGCCTAATCTGAATGATAGAGGCTACCCTCTGCTGGCGGAGAGTATTTGCCAGCAGGGCTTTGCTGTATTCATCTTTAACTTCAGAGGAACAGGGGCGAGCGAAGGGAATCTGGATATTCTGGGGTGGACAAGAGACTTGGGGGCAGCCGTTGACTACTTATGCACTTTGCCTGAGGTGGGCGGGCATCATCTGTCATTGCTTGGCTTTAGCGGTGGTGCTGCTGTTTCAGTATGTGTGGCATCACAAGATAGACGCATATCATCGGTTGTTGCTTGTTCCTGCCCGGCGGAATTTACCTTTTTTAGTCGGGCAGATGCGTTGCAATCTTTGATTGCTCGCTTTCGTAGTATTGGTGTAATCAGAGACAAAGACTTTCCTCATTCCAGTGAAGAGTGGGCCAGTGGCTTCCGGCTGGTTAGCCCAATCGAATGTGTGACTGGAATTGCCCCCAGGCCCTTATTATTGATACATGGCAGCCATGATGAAACGGTAGATGTGAGTCATGCCTACAGGCTATACGCTAGGGCAGGAGAGCCTAAACAAATAGCGATAATTGAAGGAGCTGGGCATAGGCTACGGCAGGATGAAAGAGCAATGGCGATTGCGTTGAACTGGCTGAAATCTCACTGCTAATTTAGCCATTAAATGCCCGCCTTTTGTCTAATCTTAGTTGTTAGTGTCATTGCGAGTCCCGATTTTATCGGGACTCGCAATATCGGATGAGTGGGGATGAGATTGCTTCGTCACTTCGTTCCTCGCAATGACTACCATGATTGAGCAGAACCAATGCTTGCAGCAGTTTGACCTATAAGCATTCAATGGTTTATAATATACACGTGTAGAGGTTAGCCAGTAAAGAGAGGCAAACGGATTTGCACGAGTCTTGCGCTGTTGTTGGTGTTTATGCTCCCAATGAAGATGTAGCTCGGCTCACCTTTTTTGCTTTATTCGCTCTTCAGCATCGCGGTCAAGAGAGTTCTGGTATTGCTACCGCCGATGGCAAAAGGCTACAGGTTTACGCAAATATGGGGCTGGTGTCCCAGGTATTTGACGAGGACTCGTTAAGCCAGCTCACCGGGCATATCGCTATTGGCCATAACCGCTATTCCACCACAGGTTCCAGCCGGATATGTAATGCTCAGCCTATCCTGGTGGGTGAAGGCTCAAACGCAATTGCAGTATCCCATAACGGGAATATTGTTAATGCTGAGCACCTGTATAGGGAGCTTTCTGACCAGGGCTACATCTTCCAGACCTCCACGGATACCGAGATTATTGCTAACCTTATCGTTTCTTCTCCCGAGAACAGTTGGGTAGACAAGATAAGGTATGCGATGCATCGGCTTCAGGGGGCATATTCTCTGACTATTTTGACTAACAATGCTTTATTTGGAGTGCGTGACCCCCTTGGAGTACGCCCTCTGTGTCTGGGGACTATTAATGGTGGGTGGGTCTTAGCCTCGGAAAATTGTGCTCTCGACCATATTGGAGCTAACTTCATCAGGGAGATTGAGCCCGGCGAGATAGTTGCTATTAATGAAAATGGTGTTGAAAGTTATCGGGAAGGAGGAGGTAGAAGAGCAGTATGTATCTTTGAATATATCTACTTTGCTCGTCCCGATAGTACAATTAATGGTCGGTTACTTTATTCGGCACGACAGGCTATGGGAGCAGGATTAGTTGAGGAGTACCCGGTGGATGCTGATTTGGTTATAGGTGTGCCTGATTCAGCTACCGCCGCTGGTGGTGGTTATGCTCTCAGGTCAGGTATTCCTTTGGCTGAGGGGCTAATTAAGAACCGCTATGTAGGGCGTACCTTTATCGAGCCTGACCAGCGAATCAGGGACCTCGGCGTTAAGCTTAAATTCAATCCCTTGCCCCAGGTGCTTAATGGTAAGCGAGTGGTGTTGGTTGATGATAGCATTGTTCGTGGAACTACTACTCCCCAAGTAATAAGGCTATTAAGAAGAGCCGGTACTAAAGAGGTGCACATGCGTATCTGTGCCCCACCCATCCGCTATCCCTGTTTCTTTGGCGTTGATATGGCTACCCGTTGGGAGTTGATTGCGGCTCAGAAAAGCATACCTGAGATTAGGGATTTTATTGGTGCTGATTCACTGGGCTACCTGAGCATCGATGGCTTGATTAAAGCTGTGGCTTTGCCCAAGGATATTTTCTGTATGGCTTGCTTCACCGGTGACTACCCTATACCGATTCAGATAGGGATGGATAAGCTCGTACTGGAATATACGCCGTCTATGCAATCGCGCTTCGGTGAGAAGCAGCGATGAACTGAAACGCTTGCTGTTTACCAATCACATTGTTCAGAGTGTTTTCATTGACATATAATTTTGCAGAGGTAATGTAACCTTATCCCGTAATTCGAAAGGTGTTTCTTCAACAGGACGGCAGCGGAGTGTCTGCTGTCCTTAGTTTTATTATACTGAATGTAAAGGTTAGGTGGGGAAAGCTGAAACTAGACTTCGCTAAATTAGATAGGGCTTTTAGCCCTAAATGTGTGGTTGTGGTTGGAGATAGTGCTGAGGACAATTTCAGGTGGCTCAAGTCCCAGAGAAAGTTCCGGGGAAAGCTCTATTCCGTCCAGGTTAACCATAAGTCGATTGAGAGTATCAAGGCTTTAGGGGTAGAAAACTATACCAGCCTTTTGGATGTTCCGGGACCTATCGACCTGGTGATTGTGGCGGTGCCCCGGGCTGTCGCTCCGAAGATTTTAGAGGATTGCATTCGTAAAGATGTAGCGGCGGCTCATTTCTTTACCGCCGGCTTTTCCGAGACGGATACCGAGGAAGGGGTAAGACTCGAACGCTTGCTTACCAGGATGGCAGAAGAGGCTAATTTCCACCTCATTGGTCCCAACTGCATGGGGATTTTCAATCCCAGGGTCGGAGTATGGCAAAGCCTGGAGCAATATACTAGTACTGCTGGGTCGGTAGGCTTTATTTCACAAAGTGGCACGCATGCCGGGGGTTTCGCTAACGAAGCACACCTTCAGGGGATGGATGTCAGCAAGTCAGTGAGCTTTGGCAATGGGATAGTGCTTGATTCTACTGATTACCTGGAGTATCTCAGTCGTGACACAGAAACTAAAGTTATTGGCATGTATCTGGAGGGGGTAAAGGATGGGAGGCGTTTCCTCAAGGTATTAAGGGATGTATCGGCTAAAAAACCGGTCGTGATATGGAAGGGTGGGCGGACCGAAGAGGGAGGGCGGGCAATAGCCTCGCACACCGGGTCACTGGCGGTGCCACAAGCGATATGGGACGCTGTAATGAAGCAGAGTGGGGCGATAAAAGTGACCAAGATGGAAGAGCTTATCGATACTCTTAAGGCTCTCCTGTATCTTCCTCCGGTTAGTGGTAACAGGGTAGCAATAGCTGGGGGGTCTGGGGGGCAATCGGTAGCAATTGCCGATGTTTTTGCTGAGGCTGGGTTGAGAGTACCCCTGCTTACGCAGGAATCTTATGACGAGCTAGCCTCCTTCTTCACTCTGATAGGTGGCGGCTATAGAAACCCTATCGATACTGGCAATGAGAATCGCAAAGAGATGAAACGCATTCTGGACATTCTTGAACGGGATGCTAATACCGATAACCTGGTGCTGCTAACTTCTGTGTGGGGTGGAGCTAATGTTGAATTAATGGTCGCTATTAGAAATAGAACCCGGAAGCCAGCGATGGCTATTGTCCCTTATTCCAATCCCGATGGGATGCGAGAGGCTAGAAAGATTACACGAGAGTTCCAGAAGGGTGGTATTCCCGCATTTCCTACAATGGAACGAGGAGCCGTTGCTCTCAGGAAGGCTTTTGAGTACTATAGCTTCAAAAATAGTTGATAACTGGCAAGAATGCCCCTAGAAAATGCTAAGGTTGGTCGCTGGTTCAGGTACTTAAATCGGAGGGCTGAGCCAGGTTGTTCGCTTGTTGTTCTTGCCATTGCTTAAGGTGTATTCCCATTAGCATAAAGCTAAACCCGTCCCTGACCATGTGTCCATACGGGGTGAAACCACATTTCTGGAAGCACTTTTGTGCCCTGATATTCGATTCCAGCGTCTTCAAATGAATTCGATTCAGGTTTGTCTGGGCGAAAATATAATTTACCAGGGTGTTTACAACATCAACGCCCCAGCCCTTATTCCAGTAGTCACGGTTGCCTATCATAATACCCAATTCAGTTTCGCCCTTAATCTTATTAAGATTATAGTAGGAACAGTTGCCAATGTGCTTGCCATCCAGTGTATCTACTGCGAATCGGCAACCGGATGAGTGGGAATTGCGCAGTTCATAAGTGTAGTCCAATAAGTACTGTGGAAAAGTAATGTCTACCACCGGGGCAGCATCGAGATGGGCTAACTCGGGGTCTGCTTCCCAAGTATAGTCATCCCAGGCATCGGCTAGTCTTTTTTCGCGTAGTATAACCTTGCCACCGTTAATCATATATTCAAAAGTATGTCAGAATCAGAAAGGTAATAGACTTTCCTTTGATTTAAGCTCAAGTAGGGATTGCTTGGCTGCCTCCCTTATTGCTTCACTAGGATTACGCAAGCATTGCTCCAGACACTTTCTAGCCGGTGCGTTACCTATCTTCCCCAATGCCTGGATAGCAGACGTTTGGACATCAATGTCGGGGTCGTTGACAAGTTTTACGAGGCTTGGTACCGTTTCTTCTTCCTCCAGTTCTCCGCATGCCCCGGCTGCTTCGTAGCGCACCTCAGCATCAATGCTGGATAGCTCATTCAGCAATATGGGTAGCCAGCAGGGGTCACAGTTCTTGCCCATGGCGTAAATAGAGCTGATTTTAAGTCTGGAATCATGGCTTTGATAAGCTTCCGTGATTGAGGTTCTTACCTGAGGGATACCTAGCGGAGCAACAGCCTCAAGGGCTCGGCATTTGACTTCTGTAGGCTTATTTTTATCGCTAATTACACTCAGCAAAGCTTCCTGTATCCCGGATACATAGCAAGAGCGTAGCTTTTTATGCTCGGCTAGCACAGCAAATTTGCCTAAGGCTGTCGCTGCCATTGCCTGGACTTTCTCCGAGCTGTCTTGTTTTAGTAGATTGATTAAGGGATTAATCAGCGATGCTTCTTCGTTTTCCCAGAGCCCTTCAATAGCTTTGATGCGTACTTCATCGTCCGGGTCTTTTAAGCAATGCTTGAAGATGCTGTCAAAGTTAAGTTCGAGGTTATCCTCAGCTAAGTCCACCAGACGATGTACAATCTGTCGCCGCCGTTCTGGTTCAATTGCCAGCCATGTGTGTTTATAGACTTCAAGCTCTTCCGGGCTTAGATTCGATAGCTCAGTCAGCTTTGCATTGACTAACGGTTTGCTGCCGTTAGCCAGGTCACTGATAATGTCTTCGATAGGCAATGACATAACAGCCTCGCTAATTTTCTTCTTCCTCCTCCTCTTCTTCCCCTTCTTCTCCCTGTTCCCAGATAGGCTCGGTAAAGAGGTCGATATACTCTTCCATAGCTTCAGCCGCAAGCTGCTTCATTCTTTCTTTTGTCTCTTCGGCAAGTTGTGCCAGCTCTCGCATATCAATATTAATATCTAATATCTTACCGAGAACTTCAAGTATCGCCAGGGCCGCCATCGGGTTCTGTATCCGGTTAGCATATGTGGGCACTTCACCCAGGAGGCAAATACCATCCATCTTTCTCTCTTTGGCTATTCCCAGCAGTATGCCATTTAGTCCGGCGATGTTGAGGTTACCCCTTTGCAACAAGTCGTATTGTTTCAGTTCAGTGGTCAATTGCGGATTGCTGGCTGCCCCCCAGACCTTGGGCTGCTCGGTATGGTGGATACGAGTTAGAGCAGCAGCAAAGGTGTATATTCTCTTGACCTGAAATTTCAGTCCCACATCGAGGACGCAATTAGCCAGCTCGTATCCCTTGGTGGCTGGCTGGTCATCACCGATGAATAACACAATATCGCTTCCCTTGTTTTTATTTTTCCAGTAGTAGAAACGGCTTTGTGGGAACTGCGGTGCCTCGACTACATTGTCCCTGACTGCCACCCCGATGGGGTCGAAGAAATGCACCGCTTCGACTGCTCCCAGTTCTTTGAAGTCCAGCTTTTTTCTCAAGTAGTTAGCGGCGATGGTGGCTACATTAGCCACACCAGGCCAGGCTGCTATCATATTCGGCGAGTTAAGTTTTGGCCGGGCACGTAATTTGAATAATTCACTCATTTTATTCTTTCTTTCTATTATTTAGTTGTCGTTTGTCTCGTGTCATTGCGAGAAGCCCCGATTTTATCGGGGCGACGAAGCAATCTCCTTATTAAATCCCCCTATCCCCTTACAGGCTGTCCGAAAACACAATACTGATTTATTCGTCATTCCCTCTTTTTCTCGTCATTCCCGCAAAAGCGGGAATCCAGTAATCGACTCAGTTCCAGAAACCTGGATTCCCGATCAGGTCGGGAATGACAATCCTCATATAGCCTATTTATTCCTTGTTATGGGCTTTGCTTCTCTTAAACTCCCTATTAAGCGAAGTAAATCTACTTTATTTTTGGTAATTATCCCCTGACATCAAGTACAATCAGCTAACTGTTAAGGCAAGGGTTTTCCATAAACATGCTGTGCTATCTTTCCCCTCAGGTGTTCCAATGACTTGCCCTTATCCTCAAACAAGGTAGCCCGTCGCCATTTACCACAAAATTTTGCAATAGTCTCATCTATATCTTTATCCCACACAGGGTTCATTTTGAGGTAATCACTAGGTGTTGCAAGGCGGAAGTTTATCTCCAATTTGTCACACCGTAAAACGATACCCCACCCATAGATGCCAGGGTCAATTTGACCAGCTTTCACATAGAAAAGTATCATCATATCCCCAGGTTGTGGCAATTTTGCAGAAGCGGAAGCTCTTATTTCCCCAACACTCCAGTTCTGAATATCAGTACCTTCCCAAACTTCGGCTCTGTATCTCTCTATTGGCCACTTTGTAGCATTCATTTGATACAACCAAAGAGTCATATCTACCTCCTTTTTGCTATTGGAATCCGCTACAACGTTATTACTTACTTGCCACTGACAGGCTGGGGCAGTAAATAGACGGAGCTTGTAAGGAGCCGCCTACCCATCTGGCATCGCTGCCAATAGCGGTAATTTCTTTAAGAAGCTGGTAAATATTCCCCGAAACCATGGTATCTTTGACCCTACCTACTATTTTACCACTTTCTACCTTATAACCTAAAAGGACATTGCCACTAAAATCACCACCCAGAATATTGCCTTGCTCGGCGCCCATAAGCTCCTCGATGACCAATCCTTCCTTGATGTCTTTTACCATATCATCGAAGCTGGTATTGCCCGGTGCAATGATAAAGGTGGAGGGTTCAGGGGCAGGTAACCCGCGGTCCCGGCTACCATTGCCGGTGCTCTGGGTATGAGCTAAGGCGGCGGTTTGCAAGTCATAAAGAAAATGGGATACAACCCCTCGTTCAATGAGAGGGGTGCGCTGACTGGCAATCCCTTCATCATCACAGGGACGGCTTGACGGGCGGTAGGGGATGGTCGGGTCGTCCCATAGCCATAGCTTTTCATCGAAAACCGGCTGCCCGAGTTTGTCACCTACAGGCGAAGCCCCTTGTAAGACTGTCTTACCATTGAAAGCTACCATCAAGGGCAGTAATAGAGCGCTGGCGACTCCATTAGGGGTGAAAACTACCGGCAGTGATTTTGTTGGTGCTGAAGCTCGGTTTTTGGCGAACTCAAGCTGCTGGCATACTTCCCCAGCTACAGTGTTGGATTCCAGTATAGGGTGGCAGGAACTCTGGCTTTCACCGACAAAGAGCATATCGGTATCACGGATGAGATTGCTCCAGGTACTCAGTCCAAAAACACTTTGTTTATAACTCTCCTGTCCACCACGAGAATTGATAATCTGGACTGATGTCACCGACCTGCTAACTCCAACATGACAGAGAAGGTCCGGAGTGTGTCTCTTAAGCGTGGCTATCAACTCTTCACCGAGTTTAACCATTTTTTCTACAGGCACCGATTCCACATTAGAATCGAAGACTTCTATCCTGGGATAGGAGATTAGTGAGGGAAGCTCGAACCTGGCGGTCATGCCAAACTGTGCCGTTTCAAGTGCCATATCGACCAGATTCTGGCTATCATCCAGCCGGGTAGCAGTGGCATAGCCAATCTTGCCCTGTTTAATGATGCGTAGAGCCACACTCGTGCTCTGCTTGCTCTGAATGTGCTTCAGGCGATTGGCTTCGAATTGAATGGGCGTTTCCTCAGAGGAAACCGTGAATACCTCGGCTTCCTCAGCAACCTTTTTAGCCTTAGTTAGGATGCTTTCCACTCGTTTGCCTCCGGTTAAAGAATGCCAAGTTCGTGTAAGGTGATCACTTTTTAGTTAGCTTTGTATCAAAAGTAATACATTCATGTCATTCTGAGCGTAGCGAAGAATCCGTAATAAAATCCCCTGAGAACGGATTCTTCGTCGCTTTGCTCCTCAGAATGACTTTTGTAACAAGTCCCTTTTTAGTTTGAAAAGAGATGCTTTCCACTAGCTACCTCCGACTAAGCAGTGGCGAATCCTGATGTGAGGACTGCCATTGCTAACGGGCAGGGGCGACTGTGCACCCTTACCACAGCCACCACCCTCATTCATATCCAGGTCGTTACCGATAGCGTCTATGTTTTTAAGGGTGGTGAACACATTGCCGGTGAGCATTACCGGCCGTAGTAGCTCGGCAATCTTACCATTACGAATCATGTAGGCTTCACCGGCGGAGAAAGTGAACATCTCAAAGCTGGTAGTACCACCGTACCAGTTTTTGGCGTACACCCCTTCTTTAATATCGCCAATCATATCATTGAGAGTAGCTGACCGCGGCTCGATATAGGTGTTGGTCATGCGGACAATGGGTGGGTAGCGATAGTTAATTGCCCGGGCGTTGCCAGTAGGCGACTCATTCATCCTTGCAGCAGTTTCCTTGGAGTGAAGTCGGCCGACGAGCTTACCTTCCCTGATGAGATAGGTCTTGGTAGCGGGCACGCCCTCATCGTCGTATTTATAGCTGCCCCGGAGCCCGGGTAGAGCCGCAGAATCAACGATATTAAGCTCGGCACTACCGAATTCTTTGCCGATAGTCATGAGCTGACGAAGGCGGTCATTTTCATAAACGAAGTCGGATTCGGAAAGGTGTCCGAAGGCTTCATGGGCGAAGACGCCCGCCAGGACCGGGTCCAATACCACTGTATATTCTCCTCCTCTGACCTGTGGAGCGGATAATAGTTCTACAGCAAGTTGTGCCATCTCATCTATTTGCCGGTGGAGACCTTGGAGCAAGCTAAAATCGCCGCTACTACCCAGGCTCAATCCTGCCTGCTGCACGTCGGTGCCTTCGGTGGCAATAGCCGTCAGGCGCAGGGTAATGTCTGCCCTTTCTTGCTCGATATAACTACCCAGCGAATTGAGATAAATGCTTTTTTTGTGGCTATCACCATAGCCAATAGTCGATGTCTGTATCTTTGGGGTACGCCAGATAATATCATTATATTCGTCTAGCAGTCGTTTCTTCTCCGCCAGCGGTATATTTACCGGGTTTCTGTTTACCCCGGCGAGCACCTTATCGAGCACTGGTTCTACCCGGGCTAGTTTGATTTCTTCGCCGCCGACAAGTTGTGCCTGCTTCACGGCTGATTCTATTCTATCTGGCAGTTCATCGAAACTATTAAAGCTGACAAAACCCCAGCCACCTCTTACCAGGGCGCGTACATTTCCTCCGGTGGCAGCGCGCCTGTCGATGGCTTCCAACTCCTTTCCCCGATAGGCAATGTGGTTGGTGCGGCTCTCTTCGAGGTGAACCTCGATGAAGTCGGCGCGATATCTCTTGAGTATGTCAGCAAACTGGTGCCCGATATTTTCAATACGTGTCATTGTTATCTTTGCCCTGCTGGGATTACACATAAGGTTAGTTTACCGAGATGAGAAGCGAGTTGTCAATTTGAGTTTCTTCTTAATTATGGTGTCATTGCGAGCGTTAGCGAAGCAATCTGGATGAGGGGATGAGATTGCTTTGTTACGGAGTTTATACTGAGCGAAGTGAATGTGTTCCTCGCAATGACCACTATGATTGAGGAGAACCGTAAGCATTCACGTTTGATAGGAGATACGCAAGCTTAGAATAAGCTAATCAGAAGCTCCAATGCGAAATACAAATCGGAGGACGCGAATCGCTATCCGGTGTAATTAGGTTATTTGAGGAACATTGGCTGGGTGCTTAGAGCACTTTATTGCCCATGTTGCTGCCAGCACGCATCTATTTATAGTCGTAGAATCCCTTTTTTGTCTTCCGTCCCAGCCAGCCAGCAGTAACCATCCTCCTTAACAATATAGGTGAAATATACTGGGGGTCTTTAGTTTCATCATATATCGAACTGGCCATGGAAAGGACCGTGTCCAGTCCAATCAGGTCGGCAAGGGCGAGCGGACCCATTGGGTGATTCAGCCCCAGGTTTATGCCGGTATCAACATCCTCCCTCGTGGCAATACCATCAGCTACCATGCGGATAGCGTTCAGGATGAAAGGCACTATCAGGCGATTTACAATAAAGCCCGGAGCATCCTGAGCGATAACAACCGTCTTTCCTAGAGACTTTCCGAAATCCTTACCAACAGCCAGGGTGTCGTCACTGGTAGCCACGGTCTTAACTATCTCCAGAAGTTTCATAACTGGCACCGGGTTAAAGAAGTGTAGTCCCAGTACCTTATCTGGCTTATTGGTTGCAGTAGCGATGTCAATAATAGATAGGCTCGAGGTATTAGTAGCCAGAATGGTATTCTTGGGACAGATTTTAGTAAGCTCAGCAAATACACCCTTTTTTATATTCATATTTTCGGCGGCAGTTTCAATGATGAGGTCGCAATCAGCGAAATCTTTCATATCAGTGGTACCTTTAATGCGGGCCATAGTAGCATCCTTATCTTGTTGAGAGAGTGTACCCTTCTCCACGTTTCTGGCTAGCCGGGAATTGATGGATGCCAGTGCTTCTTTTACACGGTCGTCGCTTCTCGATGAACCTATCACCTGGTAGCCTGACTGAGCACATACTTGCCCGATGCCTGTGCCCATTTGTCCCGTCATGCCGACTACGCCAACCTTTTTAATTTTCATATCACTCCTTCGTTTGTTATATTGAAAATGGCGGTATATATGCTAAGAGACGTTTCCCCCCAGCCACAGGATATAACCAGCAATCAACATGGCTAGTCCGATAATTATGGCTATTCTTCCGCCTAATTTGAGTGCCCAGGGTTCAGGGCGCCCTGGCAGGTGTTCCAGAAATTCTCTGACGTCACGGCGGGTGGAAAGGGAATCATAATAGGTCCTTTCTTCACTCCGGCCCCAGATAATCGAACATATGCCGAGAAGGATGAATAAGCCTCCCAGCCCAATTAGTACGAGCCAATCACGATGAGGCATTTCCTAACCTCTAGGTACAAGAAATTGTCCCTATTATATATGCCCTGGGCACTATTTTCAATCAGGGTAGGATAGACTATCAGTTTACAAGATTGTTAAACTGGGATTATGAGACTTCGGCAGTAGCGCCGGCGGCTTCTAACTTCTGTTTAGCTGCGGCGGCCTCGTCCTTGTTAACTTTTTCCTTAACTACTTTGGGAGCACTCTCTACCAGGTCCTTGGATTCCTTCAAACCTAAGGTGGTGAGTTCCCTTACCGCTCTAATCACACTAATCTTATTGGCACCGACGTCTTTGAGAATTACATTAAACTCTGTTTGCTCCTCAGCCGGAGCTGCGCCTGCAGTCGGTGCTGCCGCGGCGGTAGCTACTACTGGGGCAGCGGCAGTAACTCCGAACTCAGTTTCCAGAGCCTTTACTAATTCGGCAAGTTCGAGCACTGTCATATTTTTAATGGTAGCCATTATTCCATCAATGGCTGTTGTCTTTTGTCCCTTTTGTGCCGTAGTGCTTCTGGCTTTTTTAGCTACCGGTTCGCCGGACGGCTGTTCTTCGGTGCCTGTGGCAGTCTCGTTTCCCGTGTTTGCTTCATCTGCTGACATTTTGTTCTCCCTCCAATTGATTAATTCTAGCTTGTAACACTCCAATAAACCCTCTTAGTGGGGTAGTAAGACAACCAAGTAGAGTCGCAACTGGACTTTTCATTTGACCAAAAACCCGAGCTAGCATTATCTCTCTAGATGGTAACGTAGAAAGTATTTTTACCTCTTCCGGGGTAAGTAACCTATTGCCTAAAATTCCTGCTTTAATGCTCAGGTTTACTTTTGATTCTCGAATATAATCGAGCAAAACTTTGGCTGACTCGGTTGCATTGCCATAACCAAAAGCAATGGCGGTCGGACCTTCGAGTGAGCTAACCAGCGCATCCTTACCCGCTCTGGTCGCGGCAAAACGAGTGAGAGTATTTTTTACCACTTTATATTCACTATTTGAATTCTGTAACCGGCGACGTAGGTCGGTCATTTCAGAGGTGGCTAGCCCGCGGTAGTCGGTTAGAATCCCAATACTGCATTTAGAAAAAGCCTCCTGCAGCTTATCGATAACTTGCGTCTTCTTCTCTCTAGCCATCTTTACTCAATCTCCTCTCTTCTATTGCCAAACTTCTTCCCTAAAAAATAAGCCCTCGTACCTATTAAACGAGGACTTATCTCTAGACTGCTCTAAATATCACGCTAGATTACTGCTCTAGCGCTACTTTTCCTCGGTAGGCACATAAGTTTAAGCCGTACAATCGGCACCCACTGTCTCGGGATAATTTAACTTTTTATGCTATCTGCTTTCTGTACTCCAAAATATTATTTTCAGTATCTTAAATAGGGATGTTAACACTGGACTTCCTACTTGCAGGTATTCTACTACCGGGTTTTAGTAATGTCAATTAGGGCTTAGGGAGAGGGTCGACTTGAGGTCAAGTTTTATGCCCGGTCCCATAGTAGTGGTCAACGATGCAGTTTTAACGTACTGACCTTTAGCACCAGTGGGTTTTGCCTTCACTACTGCTTCTACCACTGCAGCTAGATTACCCATCAACTTATCATTTTCAAAACTGACCTTACCCACAGGCGTATGAATAATGGATGTCTTGTCCAATTTGAATTCCACCCGGCCTTTACGGGCGTCTTCGATTACTCTAGGCAGGTCATTTGCGGCTACAACTGTCCCTGATTTAGGGTTGGGCATCAAACCCTTCTTACCCAGGATTCTTCCCAGTTTGCCCACTTTACCCATCATATCTGGAGTAGCGATGGCGGTATCAAACTCTAGCCAACCGTCCTCAACCTTCTTAATAAGCTCGTCCCCACCAACAGAATCGGCTCCGGCGGTTTCAGCAGTCCTGGCTGCTTCTCCTTGGGCGAAAACTAAGATGCGCACTTTTTTCCCTAACCCATAGGGTAGCAGGGCAACACCACGTAGTTGCTGGTTAGTGTTGCGAGAGTCGAGGCCCATTCGAAGGTGAAGCTCGACAGTCTCGTCAAATCGGGCATGAGCCATCTTCTTTGCCAGTTCAATGGCTTCTTGAGGAGAGTAAGCCTTCGTCTTATCCAGCAGTTTCGCTGCTTCCTGGTATTTCTTACCTTGTGTCGTCATTTTTCTCCTATTCTATCTCGATGCCCATACTTCGAGCTGTGCCCTCGATAATTCGCTCTCTCGCCTCGTTAGTGGTGGCATTCAGGTCTTTGGCTTTAAGTTGAGCTATTTCACGAAGCTTTTCTCGGGATAGAGTGCCTATCTTTTCGCGGCCAACGGCACCAGCTCCTTTTTCTACGCCTAGGGCCTTCCTCAGCAAATCAGCAGTTGGCGGCGTTTTGGTAACGAAAGTAAACGTCCTGTCTTCATAGATAGTTATTTCGGCGGGAATAATAGACCCGCTCTGGGCACCAGTACGTTCGTTATACTCCTTACAAAATGCCATGATATTAACTCCGTGCTGACCTAGAGCCGGACCTACCGGTGGTGCTGGATTTGCCTTGCCGGCTGGAATTTGTAGTTTGACTACGGCTTTTATTTTTTTCGCCACTTTATTCTCCTAACCATAAAATGTAGGACTTAAAGTTTTTCTACCTGTAAGAAGTCGAGCTCAACGGGTGTATCACGCCCAAAGAGTGATAGAAGCACCTTAACTTTACCTTTAGCCGCGTTTATCTCATCTACTATGCCTACAAATTCGGCGAAAGGACCGTCGGTCACTCTCACACTTTGTCCTACCTTGAAACCGACCTTAATCCTTGGTGCTTCAGCTGTCATTTGTTTCAAAATTTGGTCCACCTCTTTTTCTTGTAATGCCGCTGGTTTACCCCCGCTACCGACAAAGCCGGTAACCCCCGGAGTATTACGTACTATATTCCAGCTCTGGTCGCTCATTTTCATTTGCACAAGGACGTAACCGGGTAATATCTTTTTGGTTAGTGTCCGCCTCTGACCACTTCTAACTCCAACCTCTTCTTCGGTAGGGACGACTACCTGGGAAATTTCATCCACGGTGTCCATAACCTTCTTGCGTTGCTCCAGATTCTTCTTGACTCGCTCTTCATACCCAGAGTAGGTATGAATTACAAACCAATGTTTTTCGTTTTCGTCCACAAACAACCTCACTCTTAAAAAAGTTCTAGCAGAAGCACAAGTTTTTCTAACGACATAGAATGTTCTAGTACTATCCGAAAACCAGCCAGGTCTCTATCCACTGAGGAAAACATTATTAACAAGTTGGGTGAAGCCATAGTCAACGATTCCAAGAATTAAACCTACGATAACGCAAACAATTATCACCAGGACTGTCAAATAAGCGACCTCTCGTCTAGAGAGCCAGACTACCTTCTTTAATTCGGCTATAGTTTCACTAATGAACTTAAATCTTGTGCTGCTTCGCTTGGCAGTGGTACCTTGATATGTCATAGAAGCTGTCCTGCGTACTTCTCAGAGTGGCTGCTGGAGAGGAAGGATTGCGCTGCACTTATGGTGAGCTTGGTATCCTCTTCAGCCTTACTGAAAACATTGGTCTTCAAATCTATCTTATCTTACCTCACGGTGGAGGTTATAGGCGCGGCACCGAGGGCAATATTTCATAAGCTCTAACCGCTGGGAGTCGTTTTTCCGGTTCTTAGTCGTAGTGT
This sequence comes from Chloroflexota bacterium, assembly GCA_043797985.1. Taxonomy (GTDB): domain Bacteria; phylum Chloroflexota; class Dehalococcoidia; order Dehalococcoidales; family UBA2162; genus JAZDPB01. Next base: position 195 of record JAZDPB010000063.1, on the reverse strand, counting down.
ATGTCCTCTCCCGGCACTCGGTACAAGCAAGATGAATGATGCCTCTAGCGTCGCCTTTTTTAGCCATCTTTATTCAATAATACGGCTGAAGGTTCCAGCCCCAACCGTTTTACCTCCCTCTCGAATAGCAAAACGTAAGCCTGTTTCAAGCGCTACCGGGTAAATCAGTTTTATCTTCATTCTAACATTATCGCC
>JAZDPB010000059.1:0-2465 GCA_043797985.1 Chloroflexota bacterium | reverse complement strand
TCCATTTCAATATCTTTGCTCCATCCAGGGGACCGAATGGTATCAAATTGAACAAGGCTAGCCAAGTGTTAATTTGTGCACCCAATGTGAATAGTAAAGTGGGTTGAATATCATCCAGCACTAAAAACAAAACGGCCAGTCCGATATTTGTAATTGGTCCGGCCACGGAGATAAGACCGACCTTCTGTCTGTCCAGACTACTTGTGCCCCATGCAGTTGCTTTGGGGTATATCATGACTGCGCCAGGAGCGGCGAAGATAAAGCCAAAAAGGGAAAAACCCAATGCTACCATCAATCCTTTAGGACTCATAGAATATTCAGCGAAATAGCCGAACCTTCTGGCAATGAGCCGATGTCCCAGTTCATGGAGGATAAAGCCCAGAGAAACGGCGACCAGATACATGCCGATGACAAAAACAAGGACGCCTGGTTTCTGAAAAGCACGAAGGCCGCCGGACAGAGCAATGCCAAATGCCAGCGCTAGAACGAGTGCGGATATGACTAAGTCCCTGAGCTCTTTTGCTTTCATCCCCTAGCCAAGTTTACCGTATGGTTACACAACTAACAACACTGGCATTTGGGGAACAACCGAAGAGCAAAATAAAAGGTTAAACATCCCGACATAGGGATATCCAGCCCTATAAAATTACCAGTGGTGTGAGAACTAGGCCTTGCCGATTCTGAACATCTTAGTACTGCATACCGGGCAGACACCCTGGGTCGCCGGCTTGCCGTTTTTCATAGTGATAGCCTTAGCATTCTTTATTTCTCTCTTGGTGCGACACTTAACACAATATCCCTGCATTCGATGAACCTGCTTTTTAACTTGAAAGATATCCTATTCATAGCCTCGTGTCGATGGCGAACGCTGTGTATCAGTAGCTTTACACCGCGGCTACCAATTCTTTCTCACCGGCCTTAACTACCTGACGCACCGTCTTGCGCCAGGTATGAGTTTCTATGGCTATCTGGATGATGCTCTTCCTCTCTACAAAGTAGGCCTGCCTGACGAGCTCCTCCTTTTCCTGTCTGACTCTCTCAACTTGAGATTGATAGGCCGAGGTCAAGCCGGCTTCCTTCAGAACGTTCCTGACAGATAAGGCAGACCTTCCGGTTGCCCTGGCGATTTCATCATTATTCAGTCCTTTCCCGTTAAGCTCAATTACTCTTTGCTTCTCTTCCTCAGAGATGCATCCGGTTGGGCGGTTCGGTTGGAGTTTCTTTCTTCGCTTATGCCGGTAAAGCCGGTCGGCATTGGTGAGCGGCTCTCCGCTTAACTTCTTGAGTCCAATCTCAATCAGTCTCGGGGGGAGAGTCGAGAGGATGGCGACGGCATCGAGGCGGGCATCTGTGCCATCAGGGGCAGAAAGGAATTGCCAGTCACCAGTAACCTCTCCCCGGTTACTCTCCCTGAAGTGAATTGACTTATCTTTCTCCCGGTAGTAGTGTTCCCAATAGCGGGCTACCATATGTCGGGCTGCCTTCCAAAGGTAGCGTTCATTGGTAACCTTCTTCTTCACCTCGATAAGGTCAACGACAATCTTCTGTTCAACATCGTCCCTGTCGTCCGGTGGTATCGAGTAGGTTACCGAGTAGGCTATTTCAGCCAGACGCTTGTTTTCACCGAGCTGCTCCCGGTGCTCGTAAAGGTATGACATAGTATCCTCCAAAAAGATACCCCCCTGCGTCTGTGATTGACGCAGGGGGGTATGAATGTGCCGTGACAAGTCCCCATCGACCTCGGGGCGGAAGAGTTTTATATATATATGAGGCTGCTTAATACAAAAGGGGGGCTTAACCCCTCTCGGAATTAAGCCCCCCCTGAATACAACCCTTTTGAACGCAAAAAACGCCCCTGGTAATCCAGAAGCGTCTTTTGTTTTCTGCTTTTAGTGGTTTAGATAATCCCTAACCGCCAGCCATACCCGTTCTGCTATCCGTTGCTCTATTGACTTTGGAAGCTGTTTTGCGTATCGGATAGCTTTCCTTCTCTTATTCTTGCTAACCTCTCTCAAGCTATTGCCTAAATCAACATACAGCCTCATATAGCTAGAGCCAATCTTGACTTTAGCGAATGGGGTAAGAGTAAGCCCATTCATTCCCAGACTTTCCCGATAGTAAATTGGTTGCTGGTCGTGGAAGATGTCCATTGAGATATTGTTAAACCTGCCAGCTATCGGGTATCGGCGTTCCCCTAGAGAGTGTAGAGCTTTCCGTTCTGCCAGCCAATCAATGATTGCCAGCTCTCTATCTTCCGCTTTCCAGCCGTCAATAAGCCCTTCAATGTATAGCTCATAGTGATGCTCTGGAATAGGGCAATTCTTGTGTCCGTAGACACAAAAGCCCCCGCTATCAACGAACAGCTTGACTAAATGAGCCTGTCGGTTAGGGGTTGCCCACTTTGGCAAGTGTGGCATATTTTACCCCCTTTCGTATTCAACCTAGTGTTAGGGTGGCTGTGTCCT
>JAZDPB010000019.1:0-4988 GCA_043797985.1 Chloroflexota bacterium | reverse complement strand
AAAGAACAAGATGATGCAAGGTGAGGGTTCTCCACAAAAGAGAGGGGTTTGTATCCAGGTCAAGACTACCACGCCGAAGAAGCCTAATTCAGCACTGCGCAAGATAGCCAGGGTACGGTTGACCAACGGGATAGAGGTAACAGCTTATATCCCTGGTGAAGGGCATGAGTTACAGGAACATTCGGTAGTCCTCATTCGTGGAGGGCGGGTGAAGGATTTACCTGGTGTTCGTTATCACATTATCCGAGGGGCATTAGATGCTACTGGTGTAGTTAATCGCCGTCAAGGTCGTAGTAAGTATGGCACCAAACTAGCCAAAGTCGTGGCCGGGAGTGCTTAGGAGATAAAATGTCAAGGCGGAGCCGAGCTACCACAAGAGAAATACCCCCAGATGCTAAGTATGACAGTTTAATCGTAGCCAGATTAATTAGTAAAATAATGCAGTGCGGCAAAAAAAGCACGGCAGAGAAAATAGTCTACGGTGCTCTGGCTACTATAGAAAAGCGAGAATCTAAAGCCCCGGTGGCTATACTAGAACAGGCGGTAAAGAATGCTACCCCTCAACTTGAGGTAAAATCACGCCGAATAGGGGGGGCTACCTACCAGGTACCAGTGGAGGTTCGGCCGGCCCGAAGCTTCTCCCTGGCTATACGCTGGCTAATAGCATCGGCTAGAGCCAGGCCAGGCAAATCTATGGCGGAGAAGCTGGCGGGTGAACTTAGTGATGCCGCCAAGGGACAGGGAGTAACTGTTAAAAAGCGTGACGACACTCATAGGATGGCTGAGGCCAATAGAGCCTTTGCCCACTATAAATGGTGAGAGGTTGTTTGCTATCAATTCTGATGTTATGGTAAGAAATCCAGCAATAGCCAGTTTGGAGGTAAAGGGTAGAGCTGTGCCTAGAAGTTTCCCGTTGGAGGACATGCGAAATATAGGTATCATTGCTCATATTGATGCCGGTAAGACTACCGTCACGGAAAGGATATTATATTATACCGGCCGTACTTATAAGTTGGGTGAGGTGCATGAAGGCACGGCCGTGATGGATTGGATGGAGCAGGAGAAGGAGCGTGGTATCACCATCACGGCGGCGGCTACTACCTGTTATTGGAAGAACCGCCGTATTAATATCATTGATACGCCCGGGCATGTTGATTTTACGGCTGAGGTCGAGCGTAGCCTTAGAGTACTAGACGGGGGGGTAGTGGTCTTTGATGCCGTGGCTGGGGTCGAGGCTCAATCGGAGACGGTATGGCGACAGGCTGATAGATACCGTGTGTCCCGCATTTGCTTCATTAATAAGATGGACCGAGTTGGCGCTAATTTTCATCGCACCATATCTATGATTGAGGAGCGGTTACGAGCCAAGCCACTACCGATTCAACTACCTTTAGGCAGTGAGGCTTCTTTCCAGGGCATTATTGACTTGATAGAGAATAAGGCGTGGAGCTTCGATGTTGAGCCTGGTACGGAGCCGGTAGAGGTAGCTATTCCTGAGTCAGAGCAGGCGAAGTGTGTAGAGTTCCGTCAGGCATTGATTGAAAAACTGGCGGAGTTAGATGACCAGATTTTAACAGCTTATGTGGAAGGCAATAGTATTTCTGTTGCTGAATTGAAGCAAGCTTTGAGAAGGGTAACCTTGGCAAATAAAGGCGTTCCTATTCTTTGCGGCAGTATGCTGAGGAATAAAGGCGTCCAGCCGTTGCTCGATGCTATCATAGACTATTTACCTTCACCTCTGGATATGCCACCGGTCCGGGCTATCACCACCAAAGAAGGGACTGATGTTACCCGCCCTGCCAGTGACGAAGCACCTTTTACGGCATTAGCCTTCAAAGTTGTTTCTGACCCTTTTATGGGTCGTCTGGTCTATCTTAGAGTGTATTCAGGTAGGGTAGAGGCGGGAGCGCAGGTATATAACTCAGCGCGGAGTCAGAGGGAGCGCATTGGGCGGCTATTATTAATGCATGCCAATCATCGCGACGAGATAGGTGAGGCAGACACCGGGGCCATCGTGGCTACCTTGGGTCTTAAAAATACTTTTACCGGTGATACACTATGCGATACCTCTCAGCCAGTGCTTCTCGAATCTATTCGTTTCCCTGAGCCAGTAATTTCTGTTGCTATTGAACCCAAGACCAAGGCTGACCAGGATAGGATGGGAGAAGCGCTGCAAAAACTAACTGATGAGGACCCTACCTTTAAGGTGATTTATAATCAGGAGACAGGGCAGACGGTTATCTCAGGTATGGGTGAGCTTCACCTGGAGGTCATAGTACGCCGGCTGCTCAGTGAATTCAGAGTAGATGCTAATGTAGGCAGACCGAGAGTCGCTTACAAGGAGACTATTACTAAACCGGTGCAAGCTGAAGGTAGGTTTGTGCGGCAAAGCGGGGGGCATGGTCAGTATGGCCATGTCTTGCTTGAAATCGAGCCTGGAGAGCCAAATAGCGGCTTGCAGTTTGAAAACCGCATCAGGGGCACAGCAATACCAAGGCAGTTTATCCCAGCGGTCGAAGCGGGTATTAAAGATGCTATGGCAACCGGCGTATTGGCTGGCTACCCGGTGGTTGATATTAAAGCGGCCCTTTATGATGGTAGTTATCACGAGGTTGACTCTTCGGAGTTAGCCTTTAAGGTAGCGGCGTCGATGGCTCTCAAAGAGGGTGTAGCTAAAGCTAAACCCATCCTTCTAGAGCCTATCATGAAGCTGGAGGTAGTTACACCGGAGCAGTTTCTTGGTGATATAATAAGTGACCTCAGTTCAAGAAGGGGACGCATTGAGTCTATCGAGACCTACGGTGATATGTCCACTATCCATGCCCTTATTCCCTTAGCTGAAACTTTTGGCTATGCTACCAGCCTCAGGTCGAACACCCAGGGTAGAGCTACCCACTCCATGGAATTTTATCACTATCAGGAGCTACCAGCGGAGCTGGTACCCCAGATTACTGAGAAAGCAGGGTCAGGGAAATATGCCTAAGCAGAAGATTCGTATCAAGCTAAAGGGTTTTGACCATAAACTGCTCGACCAGGCGGCGGTGCAGATTGTGGAAGCAGTGGAACGTACAGGAGCGGTTGTTTCCGGGCCGGTCCCACTACCTACTCGTATTGAGAAATTCAGTGTTATCCGCTCCCCGTTTATCGATAAGAATTCACAGGAGCAGTTTGAAATTAGGACACATAAGCGTCTCATTGATATTGTAGAGACGACTTCCAAAACGATAGATGCCCTGAGCGGGCTGAACTTGCCTTCAGGAGTTGAGATAGATATTAAGTTATAAAAGGCGTTATTGAACCGAGGTTAAGTAAGAATATGCTGCAAGGAATAATCGGTAGAAAACTTGGTATCACCCAGATATTTAAGGAGAATGGTGAAGCGGAGGCAGTAACTGCTATAGAAGCTGGTCCCTGCGCAGTAATACAGGTTAAGACTACCGCTAAGGAAGGTTACAACGCTATCCAGCTTGGATTTGCTGCAGCGAAGAAAGTTAAATCTCCTGAGCGCGGACATATTAGGGCGCTGGGGGGGCAGTTCAGGTATCTCCGTGAATTCAGAGTGGATGATATTGGAGAGGTCAAAGTTGGGGACAAAGTAGATGTCAGCCTGTTCCACGAAGGTGAGCTGGTTGATGTTGCTGGGGTGTCCAAGAGCAAAGGCTTCGCTGGTGTGGTGAAACGCTATCATTTTGCTGGCGGACCCAAAACGCATGGGCAGTCTGACAGGGAACGTCACCCCGGTGCTATAGGGTCTACTACCGCCCCCGGAAGAGTATGGAAAGGGCTGCGTATGGCAGGGCGTATGGGTGGTGAAAGAGTAACAGCGCGTAATTTAGAGGTATTTAAAGCTGATGCTGAGCGTAACCTGTTACTGGTTAAGGGAGCCGTGCCCGGGAACATGGATGGGCTATTGTTAATACAAAAATCGAGTAAGGGGAAGAAGGCAAGTGCAAGTACCAGTTCGTAACCTCGCTGGAGAAGAGGTTAAGAAAATAGAGATAAACGACCAGGTTTTTGGTGTGCCATTTAATGAAACGGTGGTGCACCAGGTAGTGGTGGGACAACTGGCTAATGCCCGTCAGGGAACAGCTAGCACTAAAACCCGGAGTGAAGTCTCTGGTAGCACCAGGAAGCTCTTTCGACAGAAAGGCACTGGTGAAGCCCGGGCTGGTAGTATAAAGTCTCCACTGCGTCCAGGGGGTGGTATCCTTTTTGGACCAAAACCGAGAAGCTACCGGCAGTCATCACCCAAGAAAATGCGCCGTCTAGCTCTAAGGTGCGTCCTTTCGGCTAAGGCTAGAGATGAAGAGTTAATTGTTTTGGAAGAATTGAGGCTGTCCGAGCCTAAGACTAAAGAGATGGTGCGGATTTTGACGGCCCTGGGAGCGGATTCCCCGGTTCTTATTGCTACCTCTGAACTGGAGGAAAACGTGGTTAAATCAACCCGTAATTTGCCAGGGACTAAAATGATGCCGGTCAATTTGCTTAACGTAGTTGACATTCTCTCCTATAAGATGTTATTGATGACTGAGTCAGCAGTGCGCAAAGCGGAAGAATTGTGGGGAGAAGGTTCATCCAAGGGAGGAAGCGATGCATCTTTATGAGGTGTTGCGTCGTCCATTAATAACCGAAAAGTATACTGCCCTTCAAGCTCAGGGCAAATATGTGTTTGAGGTAGCCAGTGAAGCCACCAAGCCCCAGATTAAGGAAGCTGTGGAAAAGGCATTTAATGTCAAGGTGACATTGGTTAATGTAATGAGAGTACCTGGCGAAAGGCGAAGATATGGAAGGCGAAAGGTATCGGGACGGACTTGGAAAAAGTCGGTCGTTACTCTCAAGCCGGGTGATAAAATAGAGTTATTTGAGGGTGCTCAGGTTTAATGAAGGGGGAAGCTAAGTGGCACTAAAGGTATATCGTCCGACCTCTCCCGGTAGACGGGGAATGACTGGTGCTTCCTTTGAGGAAATAACCAAGGATAAACCAGAAA
>JAZDPB010000012.1:0-6144 GCA_043797985.1 Chloroflexota bacterium | reverse complement strand
GGGACAGATACGGAATGCCTCTGGATTTGGCCAGGGGATATGCCAGAACTGAGCAGTAATAATATTCGGATTTTTCTCCTTGATTAGTCTGGATACCAGCGCCAAGTGATAGTCCTGAATAAAGACAAAAGCCTTTCTGTTACCGACCTCCTCAAGGATGCTCTGAGCAAAAATGTCATTCACGCTTTTATAGGTGTTCCAATCAGGCTCATTAAACACAGGTCGGGTGTAGGCAACATGACAGAGGGGCCACAGAGCCTCGTTGGAAAAGCCATAGTAGTAGCCATCCTCTTCTTCTTTAGAGAGCCAGATGCGCTTGAGAGAATAACGTGCTTCGCCGGGCGGGACGCTTATCTTATTCTCCTTATCAACCATCTCTTTATCAGCGTCACCACTGCCGTGCGCGACCCAGATGCCTCCACAGGCCTGCATTACCGGGTCCAGGGCAACGGTCAGGCCACTGGCGGGTACCTGGCATGTAATCTCGCTGCCAGAGAAACTGTGTATGTAAGGTTCTCGGTTAGATACTACTATAAAAAGATAACCGGAAAGTTTTTCCTTTACCAGGTCATGTAAGCTTTCTCGTGTCCACATCAAGCACCTCCTTTCGGTTCGGTTCTGCTAATATCCGTCCTTTTGGGCACAACAGTTACACCGGAATCTGAAATGATACATCCTCTCGCCTTATCCGCCTCCCGGTCATAGCCAATTGAGCAGTCAGCACGGAGCCTGCATTCCTTATCTACAATAGCTCTCCTTATCCTGGCGCCAGGCTCGATAACGACATCGTCGAATATGATCGATTGCTCCACTAACGCGTCTCTCTCCACAATCACGCCGGGAGAAAGTATTGAGTTCCAGACTGTTCCGCCGCTGATGATACAGCCATCACTCACTATGGAATCGAGTGTCTTTCCGTTGAGGATACACTTGCTTGGCGGTAGCAGTCGCTGGCATGTCCTAATGGGCCACCTTTCACCATAGAGATTGAACAGGGGGTTGACGGCCACTAAATCCATACTCGCTTCGTAGTAGGAATCAATAGTGCCAACATCCTTCCAGTAGGAAGAATCGTGGGTTCTATCGACCAGGATTTTCTCCCGTATGCCCGCCTTGACCTCAATGGCGAAATCCTGTATTTTGTTTTCTTTCTCATAGTCATAAACGAAGATGTCGCTCTGCTTGCCCATCATTTCTGGAATGATGTGTTTACCGAAGTCGTCTTCCTGTCCTTGTAAAGCCTGAAGCAGGGTGCTGACTGAGAAAACATATACACCCATCGAAGCGAGGACATAATCTGGAGCTTCAGCCATTGTCTTTGGCTGCCCCGGCTTTTCTTCAAAGCCAACCAGCCTGTTGTCTGGACTAGTTTCCAATACACCAAACTGCCCGGCAGCTTGCTCTTTGGTTGCCCTTACAGCAGCAATGGTCACACTCGCCTTCTTCATCCTGTGATAGGTCACCAGCTGAAGATAATTCATCTTATAGATATGGTCTCCAGATAGAATCAGAACCTCCTCGATGTCTTTTCTCCGGACCAGATCAAGGTTCTGTCGTACAGCATCAGCCGTGCCGCGGTACCACTCTGCGCCAAGTTTCTGTTGAGCCGGCATGCAGTATATGAAGTCGCCTAACCCTGCGCTTGAAATGCTCCAGCCCTCCTGGATATGCCTGTGCAACGACTCTGACATATACTGTGTCAAAACGTAAATCCGGCGCAGACCGGAGTTAACGCAATTGCTTAGTGTAAAATCGATGAGTCGGAATTTGCCCCCGAAGGGAACGGCTGCCTTGGCTCGTTCTCGGGTCAGAGGCTGGAGTCTCTCTCCAGCTCCTCCTGCCATTATTATGGCTATCACCTTCTCCACTTCTATCACCCCCTTTGCTGTATACTCAATGTGACAGGACATAACAGCAATAGCACAGCCCGACAGAGCGTCACTTTGTTTTGTTTTGACTGGTGTCCTCTGGTACCTTATCTTCCCGGTTCAAGTTATTAAAGGGTGTGTTCCCAAAGTAGACCTTAGTATGCGGCCAGGGGATCTCTATACCTTCTTTATCAAAAGCTCTCTTCAGCCTGAGACGCAATTGCCCCATGACATCCCACTGGCGGATGGGCTTGGTCTCACCCAATATCTTGAGCTCAATGCCCGAATCACCAAGTTTGTCTACTCGATTGACCTTTGGCGGGGTGAGAATTGCCGGCGCCCATTCAGGGTCCTCAGCCAGCTCCTTGCCTACCCTGTCTATCACCGAGATAACATGGTCAAGGTCTTCTCCATAAGCGACACTCACATTCATATTGACCCTTGACCATTCTTTGGTAAAGTTGCTGGCAACTCGAATCTCCCCATTCGGTACAACATGGACAATACCATCCAGGTCCCGAAGCACCGTTCTCCTCAAGTTTATGTCTTCCACGAGCCCAGCTACATCAGCGATTTTCACTACATCACCCACCCGGTACTGATTCTCTAAAATTATAAATAGCCCTGCCACGAGGTCTCTGACTAAGCTTTGAGCGCCGAAGCCGATAGCAATACCAATGACACCAGCACTAGCCAGGATAGGCGTAATATCTATCTTCAGTTCCGAGAGAATCATGAATATGGCGATAAAAAAGCTGAATACTTGGATTGTGCCAACAAGTACTCTGGATAAAGTGTCGCTTCTCTTCTTGACTTCTTCTTCGGTTTCACCAGGACGGCGAGCCAGAGTCCTGACTACCAATCTGGGAACGAGTTCGCCCATCGTAACAATCACTACCATAGAAAGAACAGCTATGAAGATGATACGCCACACATGCTCCCCCAGCCAGCCGGTTATTGGGGCCGCGTCAATACCCAGGATCCGTAGCGCTACCAGTACTGCCAGCAGCACCGCAGCTATCAGTATGGTCAACCAGAACAAAGTAAGAAAACGACCGGTCAGAGCGACCACCTTCCTTTTGCTCATTACTTCCTGCCTGTACCAGCGTACCACCGCATTAAATGAAGCCACCGCTATGTATATACTCAATAGGCCCAATACAATACCCAGCCCTTGAGAGGCATACCGACGCATGATGGCATCCATAGGAAAAGAAAGGATAGCTAGATACACACCAACCAGGATGATAACCGCCATGACCGGCTTTTCCAGCGCTGATACTATGGCATCGTCCAAATGCGTTCCTGTTTTCAGGGCTAGTTTCCTGGCAATCCTTCGCAGAAAGAAGCGGGCAAGCCAGGCAAGACCGACAAAAACGCCAAAGATAAGCGAGTAGAGTAATATCTGTTTCAAAGCCAATCCTCCGGCTATCTGTTCAAACATTTTGACTTCGTAACCTCCCGATTGTGTAGTGTTGCTTGTTACATCCTCCAGGAATTGGACTAGCGAAGGAACAAACTAAGAATAATCAGCAGTGTAAGCATGATTACCGCAATAAGAGCGATACGTTTCAACTCCGTAATGGCCTGCCGCTGATGGCCAGCTTGCCCACCTCTTGGTATCGTTGACTTTACTATCGTTGCCGGCCTGGACGAAACGGGCAGGGGTTTCGCTTGACTAGCTTCTTTTACGGCGGAGACTTTTTGACTACGCCGTACCTTATATTTCATTCTGCCTTTTCGTGACTGTTTGGGCATCCTATTCCTCCTACTGCGAGCGCCGGAAAAGCGCGTACTTTACAGAAACAAAACAGCAACTTCTTTGAGCGCATACTCAAGACCACTGCTTGACTCTTTGCCTCTCCCTACGTTTGAATACCCGCACAAAAGATACTGGTTACCCTTCTAGCGAGCAATTTCAAAAACAGATTCTCTTGTCGGCTCAAGCAGCAAGGGCTCTATCTTGCTGATAATCCCCTGGCGCTCTGGGCTATTCTGCCAGGCTTTCCACTCCTCGAGGAAAGTCCAGCCAGCTATTGACAGCCAGACCGAAGGGTCATCCGTTGACCTCAGAGTCTCAAACGAGTAACTACCGTCCCGTTGCAAGGCTTTGCTCCTTAGTTCCTCCGGTAGCTTCTTCAACTCCTCCCCTTTGTCCGGTTTGCAATGCCTTTCCATCACAACCTTAATCATTTTTCTGCACCTCCTTATACCAGCTGTCTATTGCGGTGGAAGCGGTACTATGCCAGCTCTTTGCTGAGGGAAGTAATTCTGGTGGCCACATGCCCCGCAGCCATAGTTCGGTTCGGCGCATCCTCCAAGTCCTTCGCCAGTTTTTCATCCCCGATAACGTCTCTTACCCAGCAGCTAAAATCTCTCTTGTCGATGTTTGAATGGTATCCAAAGGTTTCATCTGTCATGTCAGTCAAAGCCTCAGCAAGCTCCCTCATGTTTCTTATGACTTTGCCATCATGGCACCAGAAGACATACTCTTCAGGCACATCGGCTAGAAACTTCTGTGCCTCCTCCTTTGCTTTTATAACTTTCTTAGCTTTCTTAGCCATCTGTTAATACCTCCTTTCGTAATATCATTACTTAAGCAGTCCGAGATACGTCTATAGGTCGGTCCTTGAGAGGGACAGCACCAACAACAATCGAAGCTACCGCTTCATAGCTGAGATGCTCTGTATTGATAACCAGGTCATAGTGTATCGGGTTTTCCAGTTCAGCCTGGAAATATCTCTTGATAAACTCGCGACGGCTGCCATCGAAGCGTGCTATCTCTTTCCTGGCGGCATTCTCATCCAGATTCATCTCTTCTTTAACCCGTTTAATACGCAACTCCATCGGCGCTATAGTCAGGATGTGGAGAGATACGGGATAGTCTTTTAAGATAAACTGGCTCCCACGCCCACGAATCACTATTGAATTACTCTCCGCCAAGTCCTTAATGACTCGCCCTAGTCCGATCAAGTATTGAGTATCGTCCAGAGGTATTTCCCAGGCAGGCAAGTATGCTATCTGAGGTCCTAGAGGGCCAACGCCTACAGCACCGTAACGTGAAAAGCTCTCGGCTATCTTCTCTGCCAGTCTACTTGGTGGCATTTCTTTCATTTCTATCTCCCGCTTTTTCTGGGTAAGTCGCTTAGCCACCTGTTCGATGATGTCCCGGTCAACATAGTTGATATGCAGTTTATCAGCAACTAACTTACCTATCTCCGGTGCCCCACTTCCTAATTGTCCACGAATTGTTACTACTGGCATCTCGCACCTCCCCCTCGCGTATTAAGAGTGCTACATTTGAGCAGTCCAAGATACACTTTCTGTTCTAGCTTTTTAATGGAAGGGCATTCACAACTATCGAAGCCGTTGCTTCAAAGTTCAGATGCTCCGTATTGATGACCAGGTCATAATGTACAGGATCCTCTAGCTCAGCTTCAAAGTACTTTTTGATAAACTGGCGCCGGCTGCCATCGAATCGTTCTATCTCCTTCTTCGCACTTTCTTCGTCTATCTTCATATCTTCCATAACCCGCCTCACCCGCAACTTGAGCGGTGACACGACAAGGACATGCAAAGCTCCCGGGTAGTGTTTCAAGATAAATTGGCTGCCTCGCCCACGGATGACAACAGACTCGCTCATAGCCAGTTCTCTGATGATAGACTTCAATCCTTCTAAATAGCGAGTGTCTTCCAGAGGTATCTCCCAGGTAGGCAAATATACACCTGTATACTCACCGCTAGGACCGACGATCGCAGGAGGCATATGTCCCAACGCCATTGCAACCCGTCCCAGAAGGCTACCGGGTGGCATTTCTTTTTCTGTTATATCTTTCTCACGGCGATTGAGAAACTCTGCCACCTCAGCGATAATTTCGCGGTCGACATAGTCAGTATGAAGCTTATCAGCGATTACCTTGCCTATTTCCGGTGCCCCGCTGCCCAATTGCCCACGAATTGTTACTACTGGCATATTAAACCTCCTTAAGCGTCTAACGTGTTTTCCGTGTTTCCTCTCGTAATCCCACCTGGGCTCTTACCGTATGGGTATGACCTTATTGAGACGGAACATGGGCATCATTTGACGCTTCTTCTGCTGTTGTCGAACTTTCAGGTTGTACTTCCTTCTTTGTTACCACCTCTTCAGCCATCTTTCTGGATGTGGCATAATAGGTCTCCACCTTTTCTACACTCTTGAGATTCGAGATGACAATCGTAATGTCAATCATCCCCTTATTGATAGGGTAGTCGCCATACCTGACTGTAGCTTCTGGAG
>JAZDPB010000167.1:0-10243 GCA_043797985.1 Chloroflexota bacterium | reverse complement strand
AATGACAACACAACCAAAACCGAATAGTACTTTTTATAGTGTCTATTTGGTTGATTGATGGTATAATAACAGCATAAAAGTTTGAGAAAAGAAGAAATGCTGATAGGACGGATTTAATAAGATGGCGACAGCTAAAAATAAGTTAACAAAAAACTCAAAGGCAAACCCAAGAGTAGCTACCAGTGGCGATATTGAAGTTTCTACCTATCTAGAAATCGCCAAGGAGATGGGTGGTGAGCAGCCCACTCCGGCCAAAGAAGCTGTTGGTGGTGAGCGTGAAGCTATCGTTGTCATCGATTTTGGTTCTCAATATAGCATGCTGATTGCACGGCGAATACGTGAATGCCAGGTATATTGTGAATTGGTGCCGCATGATACTCCGTGGGAAAAGATAGCACCGCTGAGGCCCAAAGGTTTTATCCTCTCCGGAGGGCCAGCCAGTGTTTATCAACCTAACGCCCCTCTCGCTCCGGCTTATATTTATGAGAGCCATCTGCCCGTACTGGGTATCTGCTATGGGATGCAGGTTATAACTAAACAATTGGGTGGGCGGGTGGCACCGGGAGCAAAACAGGAGTACGGGCACTCCATTCTCCACCTGAGCACTGGGGATTCGCCGCTCTTTGCTGGCATGGATGGCTCCTGCCCGGTGTGGATGAGCCATGCTGATAAAATTGATGAAATGCCTGCTGGTTTCAAAGCCTTAGCCTATACTGAGAATTCACCTATTGCCGTTATGGGTAACGATAGTGGGCTATTTGGTCTTCAGTTCCATCCCGAAGTAGCCCACACTCCTCAGGGAAAAACCATCCTGAGCAACTTTGCCTTCCGGGTATGTGGCTGTCGGGGAAACTGGACGATGGGCAATTTCATAAATGAGAGCGTAGCCAAAATCAAGCAACAAGTAGGCAGTGGGAAGGTTATTAATGCTCTCTCTGGCGGAGTTGACTCAGCGGTTGTCGCCACCCTCATCCACCGGGCTGTTGGTGACCAGCTTACCTGCATCTTTGTTAATAACGGGCTGCTGCGCCGTGAGGAAGTGGAGCGGACTCTTGTGGTCTTCAAAGCTAATCTGGGTATGAATATCATCAATATTGACGCTACGGAAAGATTTCTTAACCGATTAACCGGTGTTGTCGACCCTGAGGTGAAGCGCAAGGTTATCGGCGATGAGTTTATCAAGGTATTTGAAGACGAGGCTAACAAGATAGGTAAAGTTGACTTTCTGGCTCAGGGTACCCTTTATCCCGATGTCATTGAGAGTGCTGCCTCAGGAAGCAGTGCCCCAGCCAAGATAAAGAGCCACCATAATGTTGGCGGACTGCCGGCTAATATGAGGCTCACCCTCATTGAGCCGCTGCGCTATCTATTCAAGGATGAGGTGCGTCGAGTGGGACTGGAACTGGGCATGCCTGAGGAGATGGTATGGCGACAGCCCTTCCCTGGCCCAGGACTGGCAATTCGCATTATTGGTGAGGTAACCAGGGAGAAGCTGGAAATACTGCGTGGTGCCGATTTTATTGTCATGAACGAGATAAAAAAGGCAGAGTTATACCGGCAGTTGTGGCAGACCTTCGCCGTCCTCACCGATGTCAAATCTGTAGGCGTGATGGGCGACTACCGAACCTATGGCTACCTTGTTGCCATCCGCGCTGTGACCAGCGAGGATGCCATGACTGCTGACTGGGCGCGCCTCCCCTATGACCTCCTGGCGCGCATTTCCAACCGGATTGTTAATGAAGTCCCCGGCGTCAACCGTGTTGTCTATGACATCACCTCCAAACCCCCATCAACCATTGAGTGGGAGTAGGAGACAGCTAGAAATTATGAGTATTGAAGTTGTTGTTTCACTTCTGGCAGCTATTGGCCTAGGCGGAATTTTGGGGGCATATTTTCAATCTCGTTTTCAACATCAAAAGGAAGTCAAAGAGGATATTCACCAGCTGAAACGACAGAGGTATGGTGCGATTCTAATTCAAATGCTTACAATTCTTGACCCTGAACGAGGTTTGTCCAAAGCACAAAAATTCCGCCCTGATCTAAAGGATGTCGAAGATTTCAAGGAAGAAGTGAAAACTGAAATGCTGAATAGTGTTTTGTTTGCGAGTGACGAGGTAATATCGGCAATGGCGGAGTTTGTGAAAAGTCCTAGTTATCCCTCGTATGTCAAAACCGCTTCAGCAATGCGAAAGGACCTGTGGGGTAAAGATACAAAAATAGGAGAGGATATTCTTAAAACTTTTGGTAAGGGATAATCTTAAAAGGGGTTTCGCTCCTTCGTGTGTCATTGCGAGGAGGCGCAGCCGACGAAGCAATCTGAAACCGGTATCTCTCTTTTGAAAAAGAGAGATGAAAAAGGAGAGTCAAAGAGAGGCGAAGCCTCTCTTATAAATCAATTCCCCTTCCCCTTTGTAAGGGGAAGGGGATTAAGGGGATAGGGTAACACAACAAACCCTAAGGGGGGTGATGTAGATAAAGATACTGGTTGTTGGGGGTGGGGCTAGGGAGCATACCCTGGTCTGGAAGCTAGCCCAGAGTCCCAAGGTTAAAGAAATCTATGTCGCTCCGGGCAATGCCGGCACGGCTCAAATTGCTCAGAACCTGGATATCCGTGATACTGACTTCACTGCTCTCACCAAAGTAGCACAGCAGAAGCGGATCGACCTAGTCGTTGTCGGGCCGGAGGCACCCTTAGCTGAGGGCATTGTCGACCGCTTTCAAGCCGCCGGTATTCCCATCTTTGGCCCCACCAGACAGGCTGCCCGCATCGAATCGAGCAAAACCTTCTCTGAAGAGTTGATGCAAAAGTATGGTATCCCCTGTGCCAGCGGCGCTGCCTTCTCTGATTATCGCACCGCTGTGGATTATATAAAACACAAGAGACTTCCTGTCTGGATTAAGGCGGATGGACTAGCCGCTGGCAAAGGAGCAATCATAGCCGAATCCATCCCTAATGCTGTTGAAACTCTCTCCAATCTCATGGAGAGAAAAACTATGGGCGTGGCCGGGGAAAAGGTGATTATCCAGGAACACCTCACCGGACGCGAGATGAGCGCTTTTGCCTTCACCGATGGCAACACCGTCATACCCATAGTGCCTGCCTGCGACTATAAGCGGGTTTATGATGACGACCGGGGCCCCAATACCGGCGGCATGGGCAGCTACAGCCCCCCTGAATTTACCAGCCCGGAACTGGAGAAAACAGTGCTGGAGAAAATTATGATGCTGGCAGTGAGGGCAATGGCACAGGAAAGCGCCCCATATCAGGGCGTCCTCTACGGCGGGCTGTTAATTACCCGTGAGGGTCCAAAAGTAATCGAATTTAATGCCCGCTTTGGTGACCCGGAGGCGCAGGTTATCCTGCCCCGGCTCAAAACCGACCTGCTGGAAATCATACTGGCGGTTATTAACGGGAAGCTCAATCAGATAAAAATAGAATGTAGTGATGACGCCTGCGTTGGGGTGGCCATGGCTTCCGGTGGATACCCTGTTAGCTACAAAACCGGCTTCCCCATCAACGGGCTGGACAGCCTGGACAAAGACATCATCGTCTTCCATGCCGGTACGAAACTTAGCCCGAAGGGAGAAGTGCTTACGAGCGGAGGGCGGGTGCTGACCGTAGTCGCCAGGGGCAAGACTATTGCCGAAGCCAGAAAAAAAGTTTATGCTAATATCTCGCGAATTCATTTTAAGGGTTGCCATTATCGGAAGGATATTGCAGATATAAAGAAGGCGAGTTGAAAAGAGGGCTTCGCCTCTTTACTCCGTAGGGCGCCAAAGAGGGACGAAGTCCCTCTTACCAAATCAACTTCCCCTTCTCCTTAAGGAGAGGGGGATACAGGGGGTGAGATAAAAGAAATGCCATTAGTCGGTGTAGTTATGGGTTCAAAATCAGATAGTGAAACGGTGCAGCCGGCTCTGGATATACTAAAAGAGCTTGGTATTGATTACGAAGTGTCGGTAATATCAGCCCACCGCACTCCGGAGAAAGCCCGGCAATACGGGCAGGCGGCACGAAGTAAGGGGGTTGAGGTCATAATTGCTGCCGCCGGTGGAGCCGCCCACCTGCCTGGAGTCCTGGCTAGCTGGACTACCCTGCCGGTTATCGGTGTGCCCTTAGCCAGCAGCGAGCTAAAGGGCGTTGATGCCCTCTACTCTATCGTCCAGATGCCCGCCGGAATACCGGTAGCCAGTGTGGCTGTAGGCGCGGCTGGGGTGAAGAATGCTGCTTATCTCGCTGCCGAGATTCTGGGCTTGAAGTATGACGCAATACGGAAAGCCTACGAAAAATATCGAAATAAGTTACAAGAAGGCGGGTAGGTTAAATGAGCGAAAACCTGTCAAAACCAACATTTCTTAGGCTATACAGAGATTGTCATTACGAGACCATTCCGACGAAGTCGGAAGGCGATCTGCTCGCCGAACAAGTTCTTTGGTAGGCGAGAGCAATCTCTGAGATTGCTTCGTCGCGGAGTTTACACTGAGCGAAGCGAATGTGCTCCTCGCAATGACAAAGCGTGGAAGGAGAGTTAAAGAGAGTCTCCGCCTCTTTACTTCGTAGGGCGTTAAAGAGGGACGAAGTCCCTCTTACTAAAACTAACTTCCTCTTCCCCTTGATAAAGGGAAGGGGATACAGGGGATGGGGTTAATTAAATATTCTCAAGGAGGTAGGCAATGATTGAGCGGTATTCCCGACCACAAATGAAAAAAGTCTGGTCCGACGAAAACAAGTTTTCTAAATGGCTTGAGGTAGAGATTGCTGTCTGTGAAGCGTGGGCTAGTCTGGGTGTCATCCCCAGGCAAGCTGTGCCCAAGATAAAGATGGCGCGGATTAATCTTAAACGGATGGAAGAGATTCTCCGAAAAACCCACCATGATATGACTGCCTTTCTTAATGCTGTATCTGAAACTATCGGAGAAGAGTCGCGTTTTATCCATCTTGGAATGACCTCCTCTGATGTAATGGATACCGCTCTCAGCTTGCAAATGGTCGAGGCAACCGACCTATTAAGTGAAGACATAAAAGACCTGACTGCGGCACTGGCTGAGAAGGCGATAGAGCACAAATACACGCCGATGATGGGCCGGACCCACGGTGTTCATGCCGAGCCGATTTCCTTTGGATTGAAGCTGGCGCTATGGGTCGAGGAGATGAAGCGAAACAAAGAAAGGCTTAACGAAGCCAAAAAAGTAATTGCGGTAGGTAAAATTTCAGGGGCAGTCGGCACCTATGCTACACTCTCTCCGCAGGTCGAAGAGAAGGCTTGTGCTAAGTTAGGGCTTGCCCCGGCCCCGGTATCGAACCAGGTCCTGCAGCGCGACCGCCATGCTCAATTTGTTACTACCTTGGCTATAATCGCTAGCTCGCTGGAGAAATTTGCTACCGAGATAAGAGGATTGCAGCGCACTGAGACGCTGGAGGTAGAAGAACCTTTCGAAGCCGGGCAGACCGGTTCTTCGGCTATGCCACACAAGCGGAATCCAGAACTCTGCGAAAGAGTCTGCGGCTTAGCCAGACTAGCAAGGGGTTATGCCCTGACATCGATGGAAAACATTGCTCTATGGCATGAACGTGACATTAGCCATTCCTCGACTGAGCGCATTATTATTCCCGATTCCTGCTTCTTATTGGATTACTCGCTTACTCTTTTTACCTCGGTAATAAAAGGACTGCAAATTCACACGCAGAGAATGAAAAAGAATATAGGACTTACAAGAGGTTTGATTTTCTCCCAGCGAGTAATGATAGCTCTTATTGATAAAGGGTTAAGCCGGCAGAAAGCGTATGAACTGGTTCAGCGCAATGCTATGAAGGCGTGGAAGGAGAATAAGAAGTTCCTCAATCTGCTAAAGGCTGACCCTGAGGTTATTGCTTGCCTACCCCAGGGAGAGTTAGAGCCACTCTTTGACGAGCAATATTACCTGCGTTACGTTGATGAGATTTTTCAGCGACTGGGTCTAACTAAAAACCAGTGGAAGGAGAAGTCCGCTAGGACTAAGGTTGGGGGACTAGCTCCAAGAGCGATATAACTCGGCTTAACATGTGCTCACTGGCTAGAAAAATGGTACCTTTCAGTTTTGGTTGTGTTGTCATTCTGGCGAAGCTTGTCCCGTACCTGATACGGGAGCCAGAATCCAGGTCTCCCTCTTCTCGCCACTGGATTCCAGCCTGCGCTGGAATGACATCGTTGAAAAAGTTGTTTAGTTTCTGGCGACAGAATCGGAATCATCTAAATGCAAACAGTCTCCCAAAATCAGGGATTGACAATATCCCCTAAAACTAGCTATTATCCATAAAGTGTTATGCGAGTTATTACTGGGACGGCAAAAGGACACCGACTTAAATTCCCGAAAGGGACTACTGTCCGTCCGGCGACAGACTTAGTCAGAGGAGCTATTTTTTCTATCTTGGAAAATATTGCCACTGATTGGGAGCAGGTACTCGATTTATTCTCTGGCAGTGGAGCTTTGGGTATTGAAGCTTTGAGTCGTGGTGCTGGCTGGGTTGATTTTGTCGAACGTGAGCCGAAATGTTGTGCTATAATCAAAGAAAATTTAGAGAAGACGAAACTAGCAGCACAGGCTCATGTTTATTGCACTAATGTAGCTAAAGCCCTTTCCTTTCTTGATAAGGAGTACGATATTATATTGATGGACCCACCCTATGCGGATTCATCTATAGATAGTCTGGTGGCGCAACTGGCGACCTCCAGATTGGTTGGTGCGCAATCGGTGGTTGTGGTAACTCATTCTTCACGCCGTGCCCTGAGTTCAGCTTATGCACCATTGAAACTTGTTAAAGAGCACCGCCATGGTGATAGTTGTATCGCAATATATAGAAAGGAGAGCTAAGCGTGACCATTGCTGTTTATCCAGGTTCTTTCGACCCGATAACTAATGGGCATCTGGATATTGCCATCAGGGCAGCCAAGCTTTTTGAGAAATTAGTCATCGGAGTCTATGATACTCCGGCCAAAAGTCTCCTCTTTACTACTAAAGAGAGGGTGGATTTGGTAAGGAAGGCAATAGTTGACCTGCCGAATGTCGAGGTCCAGACCTATAACGTTCTAACTGTTGAATTCGCCAGACAAGTAGGAGCAAAGGCGGTAGTGCGTGGACTGAGAGTAGGTGCCGACTTCGAGAGGGAATTCGAAATGGCATTGATGAACAAGAAGCTGTCTCCTGATTGTGAGCTAGTTTGTTTAATGGCAAACTTAAAATATCAGTTTCTTAGTTCGACCCTTCTTAAAGAAGTAGCCGGCTTGGATGGTTGCATTGATGACCTTGTCCCCAAAGCGGTGGCGATAGCGATAAGAAAGAAGTTTCATAAAAGTGTCTGAGATTATTCTGGGAAATCAGTCAAAACCCGGGAAATAAAATAAGGGAGGTATTTTTTCGTGGCATACAAAATAACGGATGAATGTATTAGCTGTGGAGCCTGTGAACCAGAATGTCCTAACCAGGCAATCAGTGAGGGGGAGACAATCTATGTGATTGCCCCCGATAAGTGCACTGAGTGTGTTGGTGCTCACGCGTCTTCGAAGTGCGCTGAGGTTTGCCCGGTAGATTCCTGTGTAGCTGACCCAGCCCACCAGGAAAGCCGAGACCAGCTACTTAATAAGTGGAAGAAGTTACACCCGGGCGAGACCCCCGCTGCCACCTAGTATTACTGTCAGCTTTGCCAAGACTCTTCCCACCGGTAACTGGGGTTAAGTGAAAGAGAGGGGGCGAAGCCCCCTCTCTTAAATCTCTTCCCCTTCTCCTGCCTAGGAGAAGGGGATAAAGGGGATGAGGTCGTCCGAGTGGCACGTGCGATTCGATGATACAATACTATGGATTTGTTATACACGCTCGCTGGTGAATATTAGCTAACCCCGTCCCTGATAAAGGCATAGCGTGTTATTGAAAGAAGGAGCGTATCATATCGAACTCGTCAGGTAGAAGCGCCAGCACCAGAGGGAAGCGGTCTAGCAATATAGCTGCTAGGTATGATTCGCTGACTACTGTGGTGTCGCCGGAAAATCTCACCCAGATAGCCAGGAGAGCACCACAGAATATTGCTCCCATAACCAGACCAAAAATAGCGCCACCAAGGTGATTGACCCAGCCCAGCATAATTGCCGAAACCGCCCATTTCAGCAACACCGCCAGTACGCTGGCAATGACCATTATCCCGATGAATATGATGGCAAAGGCGACAATCTTGGCTAAACTAGCTTGCGGAATAAAGGATAATAGCTCTGAGAGAGGAACATAGTAATGCCCAGCCAAAATTACCCCAACTATTGACCCGGCCAGGGACAAAAGAGCCTTTATCAGCCCGATTTTCAAGCCAACCAGGATGCTGATAATCATAATCACTAAGACCACTATATCAAGCCAGTTCATTTTTAACCTCCTCCCTTCAAACTACCTTATCCGTAGTGTAAGGCATCAATAGGATTTAGTCTGGATGCCCTCATCGCTGGATAAATGCCGGAGGCAAGGCCAATAAAAACCGAGACCCCGACGGCTACAATCACGTGGAATGGGGATAAAGTCGCCTTTAGCGGAAATCCTGCGAGTGTAGCTATAGTGGAAATAGCAACGGATAACAACCAGCCGAAAGCGATGCCGATGCCACCGCCGACCAGGCTCAACATTGCTGCCTCGAGCAGGAACTGGAGCAGGATATCCCTCCGCTTAGCCCCGACTGCCTTACGAATGCCTATCTCTCTGGTTCGTTCTGTTACTGATACCAGCATAATGTTCATAATGCCAATACTGGCAACCAGAAGCCCGATACTGGCGATAGATGCCAGAAATATGGATACTACCCCGGTTATTTCGCTGAAGATTCCTATCATCTGTTCCATGCTGACAATGGTAAAATCATTCTTCTCATCTTCACCAATGCGGTGGCGCTTCCTCAGGGTAGTTTCAATATTAGCTTTTACATTATCCATAGCCTCAGGACCGGAAACCAGTACTCCGATTGACCCAACCGAGTCTTCACCGCTGGGAGTGCGTAGTGTAAACAGCCGCGTCTGGTAAGTGGTTATCGGTACTATTAAAATCTCATCCAGGCTAAACCCGAACATCGCGCCACCCTTGGATGCCAGGACACCGATGACAGTAAAACGTTTCCCATTGATTTTAACATCCTGCCTCAAGGGGTCTTTATCATCAAACAGGCTTTCAGCCGTTTTACTTCCCAGAACCACGACCATATTCCTTGAAGCTACATCCCTATCCGAAATGAAGTTACCGGAAGCCATCTGATAATTATACGCCTTCTGAAATTCAGGGCTAGTGCCTTCTATTACGGAGTTGATAGATTCATTACCGAAAGTCGCCTCAACAAAGTTTTCGTTTGTCGGGGCTACCCCCTCTACCGAGGGGATACGAGCTATCGCCTCAGCATCATCCAGGGTAAGGGTGGGCGTAGCATAGCCGGGGGCCATTGCCGCCGCGCCTGGTGCATCTGGATTGCTGGGCTGCACATAAAGTACATTTGTGCCCAGGTCCTGCAGGGTAGAGGTAACGTAATTTTCCATTCCCCTCCCCCCTGCCATGATGGCGATTACAGCACCAACCCCGATTATGATGCCGAGCATGGTTAGCGCGGAACGCAGCTTGTTGGCAGATAACGACCTTATGGCAATAACAAAGGAATCAATGAGCTTCAATGTCGGCTCCTGCAAAGGCTAAGGATTACTTAACCGTCTGACTAATCCTTTCATCACTGATAATCTGTCCATCGAGAAGGCGAATAGTACGCTTGGTTTGAGACGCTATCTCCATTTCATGAGTAACTAATATCACCGTGATGCCATCCCGGTTGAGTTGATGAAATATGGAAATAATTTCAGCGGTAGAAACGCTGTCCAGGTTACCGGTGGGCTCATCGGCTAGGATGAGAGCCGGATTATTAACCAGGGCTCTGGCTATGGCTACCCGCTGCTGCTCGCCACCCGATAGTTCGGTAGGTTTATGGTTAGCTCTGGCTCTTAACCCCACCCGCTCCAGTGCCTCCAGAGCCTGCTTACGCTTCTGATGGCTCCCACCACTATAGACGAGTGGTAGTTCAACATTGGATACAGCGCTGGCACGGGATAGCAGGTTGAAGTCCTGAAAGACAAAACCTAACCTTTTATTCCTCATCTCAGCTAGCTTATTATCACTAAGACGGCTAACATCAGCCCCATCGAACATATACCTGCCTGAGGTGGGCTTATCGAGAAAGCCGATAATGTTCATCAGG
>JAZDPB010000177.1:0-9630 GCA_043797985.1 Chloroflexota bacterium | reverse complement strand
AGATACCTGAACTGCCCTAGCTCCTTGAGATGTCCCCGCTGAGGAGATTTGAGCCGCTTCGTTTCACCAAAGCCAAGCTGAACAGCGTTATACCCTTCCTTAGCCGCCGTCTTAACCTGTATTACAGCACACGGGCCAGCCTCAATAGCAGTTACTGCCTGCGCTTCACCATTATCCCTGAATATCTGGGTCATGCCCAGCTTCCGGCCGATAATTCCCGGTATCATATCTTTGCCATCCTGCACTTAGTAGCCTTTTTTAACCTAGCAGCTACCCTAGATTTAGTATTGCCTCTTACAGCTTAATATCTATCTCAACCCCTGATGGTAGATTCAGCCCGCTCAGAGCGTCTACCGTTTTGGAAGTCGTCTCTATAATATCAATAAGACGCTTATGGGTGCGGATTTCAAACTGCTCCTGTGAGTCCTTATCAATAAACGGGGAGCGGATAACACTGAATTTCTGAATCCGGGTAGGCAGAGGCACCGGTCCCGAAACAACCGCTCCAGTACGTTCGACTGCCTCTACAATCTGCCCGGCAGCCTGGTCGACCAGCTTATGGTCAAAACCCTTTAGCTTGATACGAATCTTTTGTTTAGGCATTTTCCAACCTTACCTGGCACTAACTTTATGCCAATCTCCGTTTGGACCTATCATTTAGTTCCTACTTTATCTGTAATCTGGGCTACCAGTTCAGTCGGTAGCTCCTGATAGCGATGGAATTCCATAGAGTGGGTGGCTCTGCCCTGACTTTGCGACCTGAGACTAGTAGTGTAGCCAAAAGCCTCAGCCAGGGGTATCAAGGCATAAATGGTGGACATCTCCCCCTGTGTCTCAATAGACTCAATATGTGACCTCCTTGAATTGAGGTCGCCTATGATATCACCAAGGAACTGTTCTGGTGTCACCACCTCTATCTTCATGATAGGCTCCAGAAGGATAGGTTTGGCTTTGGTAACACCCTCCTTAAACGCCATCGAGCCGGCCATCTTAAAGGCTAACTCCGATGAGTCAACCTCGTGATAGCTACCGTCATAGAGGGTTACCTTAATATCAACCACCGGGTAGCCAGCCAATACCCCGGTCTCCATAGCTTCTCTAATGCCATCCTCGATAGCCGGGATATATTGCTTGGGTATAGCGGTACCCCTGATACGGTTGGCAAACTCTAAACCGCTGCCAGGCTCTCCAGGCTCGAGCTCAAGACAGGCATGACCATATTGACCATGACCTCCGCTTTGCCGAATGAATCTACCTTCAGCACGTGCCGGTCTGGTGATTGTCTCCTTATAGGCAACCCGTGGCCTACCCACCTTAGCCCCTACTCTAAATTCACTGAGTAACCGGCTGATGATAACCTCCAGGTGAAGCTCTCCCATACCGGAGATGACTGTCTGTCCTGTCTCCCGGTCATAAATCACCTTAAAGGTAGGGTCCTCCTCGGTTAACTTTTGCAGGGCTTCTCCCATCCTGTCCTGGTCACCCCTGGTTCTGGGTTCAATCGCCACCGAGATCACTGGCTCCGGGAAACGAATAGATTCAAGAAGCACCGGCTGAGAGGGATGGCACAGGGTATCACCGGTAAAGGTGTTCTTAAGACCTAAGGTAGCCACGATAGCCCCGGTGTCAGCCTCATCTATTTCTTCCCGATGATTGGCATGCATTAATAGTAACCGTCCCAGACGCTCCCTCTTACCTCGGGTGGCATTATAAGCCTGTGCCCCCGCTTCCGCCTTGCCTGAATACACTCTAAAATAGACCAACCTGCCGACAAAAGGGTCAGAAACCACCTTAAATGCTAGTGCGGTAAAGGGGGCTTCATCACTGGCTGGGTGAGCAACTTCATTTCCCCTGATGTCAATAGCTCGCACTGGCGGCATATCCAGCGGTGATGGTAGATAATCGGTAATGGCATTAAGTAATGGCTGGATACCTTTATTCCTCAGCGCACTACCACAAAGAATAGGCACTCCCTTATTAGCCAGGGTCACCCTTCTCAAGGCGCCTCTTAGCTCAGCAGCGGTAATACTACCACCGTCAAGATAGGCCAGCAAAACCTGGTCATCCATCTCGGCCAGCTTTTCAACAAGTGCCTGGCGAAATTCAATACACTTTGCCCGCTCTGATTCAGGAATAGCTACCTCCACCGCTTCTGAACCAAAGTTTCCATCAAAGCTCCAGGCCTTGTTCTCTATCAGGTCAATATTGCCCTCATATGAGGCTTCACTGCCTAAAGGTAGCTGAATAGGCAGAGGCTTGGCTCGCAGCCGCTCTTCAATCATGGATATAGTGCGGCCAAAATTGGCACCAAGCCGGTCCATCTTATTGATGAAGCAAATCCTGGGCACATGATATCTATCCGCCTGTCGCCATACTGTCTCTGATTGAGCCTCAACCCCAGCCACAGCATCGAAAACCACTACCCCCCCATCCAGCACTCTAAGGCTACGCTCCACCTCAGCCGTAAAGTCAACATGTCCTGGAGTATCAATAATATTGATGCGGTGGTCACGCCAATAACAGGTAGTAGCTGCTGCTTTAATAGTAATACCACGCTCCCTTTCCTGTTCCATAAAATCCATTACAGCCGTTCCGGCATCCACTTCACCAATTTTATACGTACGCCCACTATAAAATAGTATTCTTTCGGTGACAGTAGTCTTACCGGCATCGATATGGGCGATAAAAGCTATATTTCGTATGTCCTCTAATGGGAAACTTCTGGGCACAGTCTTTTCCCTTACCTCAAACTTTTCCGATACTTGACTTCTTACCATAACACTAGAACTAATCGCACTCACTACTTTACCATCTATAGTGGGCAAAGGCTCTATTGGCCTCAGCCATCCTATGAGTGTCATCCCTCTTTTTTATCGTCGCCCCCTGTCCTTTGGCGGCATCGCTAAATTCACCTGCCAGCTTTTCTGCCATGGATTTCCCTGCCCGGGCGTTAGCCGATGCTATTAGCCAGCGCATGGCTAAGGAGAGACCCCGGTCAGGCCGGACCTCTACTGGCACCTGGTAGTTAGCACCCCCGATTCGGCGCGACTTTACCTCAAGCTGAGGAGTAGCGTTCCTTACCGCTTGTTCCAGCACAGCTACCGGGGCTTTGGACTCTTGCTCCTCTATGGCATGTAAAGCACCGTATATTATTTTCTCCGCAGTGCTCTTTTTGCCACGTTTCATTACCCTATTAATAAACGTAGCTACGATTACATTCTGATACTTAGCATCAGGAATTATTTCTTTTTTAGTAACCCGGCTCCGCCTTGACATTCTATCTCCTACCTTTTAAGTACTTACAGCACCTACAGCGGCTGTGCTCTCGGCTGCGGCTTTTCCTCGCTTAGCGCCATATTTACTACGCCCTTGGCGACGATTAGCGACACCTGTAGTATCCAGTGCTCCCCGGATAATATGATAACGAACACCAGGTAAATCCTTCACCCGTCCTCCACGGATAAGGACTACAGAGTGTTCCTGCAACTCATGTCCCTCGCCAGGAATATAAGCAGTTACTTCCATGGTATTGGTCAGCCGTACCCTGGCTATCTTGCGCAGCGCTGAGTTAGGTTTCTTCGGAGTCATAGTCTTCACCTGAAGACAGACCCCTCTCTTTTGCGGAGAGCCCTCACCCTGCACTATCCGGTTTTTCAAGGCATTATAACCAAAACGCAATGCCGGCGCTTTGGTTTTCTTGACGATTTTCTTTCGCCCTTTACGCACGAGCTGATTAACTGTTGGCAATTATCTCCTCCTCATCTGGCACAATTGAAATGGATGAGCCTTAGCTCATCCATTTCACATAATGATGGACTGAACCACAAACTTCAGCCTATCAAACTGCTACGTGAATTACCAGATGCCGACCTGTTAGTTTATCACATTAAATATTGGCTGTCAACTAGGTTGTCCACAAGGTTTGCAATATACTATCTAATATTAAGGAGCACAGCTTCACCTAGCAGCCGATTTGTGGTATAATAATAGAAATGACTGCTATATCACTCATTGATACTTATACTATAGCTTTTCATACGAGCCATCCATGTATTTCCAACAATTTGCTTTCCTATCTTTATTTTTATTTTTTGTCTTGACCGCTAAAAAGGGGGGATAAGGGTTCATTATGACTCAAGATGTAACTTCTCAAATAGCAAACCATGAATATACCGCCGAAGACATTCAGGTGCTTGGTGGGTTGGAGGCAGTGCGCCGGCGACCAGGCATGTATATTGGTAGTACTGACCAACGCGGATTACAGCATCTCATCTACGAAATCGCCTATAATAGCATCGATGAAGCCATGGCTGGCTGTTGCACCCGAATTGTGGTTACCATTCAAAAGGACGATTCGGTTAAAGTTGAAGATAATGGTCGTGGCATTCCAGTAGAAATTCACCCCACCACTAAAAAATCGGCACTTGAAACAGTATTCACCACCCTGCATGCCGGGGCAAAATTCGGTGGTCATACCTATCAGGTATCAGGCGGGTTACATGGCGTAGGCGCTTCCGTAGTAAACGCTCTTTCCTCCTGGCTCAGGGTTGATGTCAAGCGTGATGGCAAGATTTACCGGCAGGAATACCGGCGGGGCATACCGCAAGGCGAGGTAACTGTCGTTGGCGAAGCCAGCGATACTGGCACCATCGTTACATTCCTTGCTGATGAGGACATATTCGGCAGCGCCAAGTATGATTCCAATACTCTGATACAGCGGCTGCGGGAGATGGCTTATCTCAATAAGGGATTGGAAATATGCCTCAGGAACGAAAAGGAAGACAGTGACATAACTTTCTACTTCGATGGTGGTATTACTAGCTTAGTTCGCCGCCTTAACCGAAATCGGGTAGTTTGTCACCGCCAGCCTATTTATATCTCTAAATCAGAAAACAGCACCATGGTCGAGGCAGCACTCCAGTATAACGACGGTTTTGCCGAGTCCATTTTCACCTTTGCTAATTGCGTAAATACTGTAGATGGAGGCACTCACCTTACTGGATTCCGTACAGCGCTGACCCGTGTTCTTAATGACTACGCTCATAAAAACAATCTTCTCAAGGAGGATGAGCCCAGCCTCACCGGTGAGGATGTGAGAGAAGGTCTAACTGCCGTCATCAGTATTAAGCTTGCCGAACCGCAATTTGAGGGACAGACCAAAGCTAAATTGGGCAATCCGGAAATCAAAGGTGTTGTGGAGAGTGCGGTTGGCGAGGGTCTATTACTCTATTTTGAGGAGCATCCTGATGACTTCAGAAGGGTTTTAGAAAAGTGCCTCCTTGCCGCCAAAGCCAGGGAAGCTGCTCGCAAGGCCCGTGATTTAATTGTCAAGAAGAATAGCCTTTTTTCCGGCACCCTGCCCGGGAAACTGGCTGACTGCTCAGAAAAAAACCCAGCTAATCGGGAACTGTATCTGGTCGAGGGGGAATCAGCCGGTGGCTCAGCCAAACAAGGGAGGAACCCTCGCTTCCAGGCGATACTACCCCTGAGAGGCAAAATACTCAATGTGGAAAAGGCTCCACTAGACAAGATGCTATCTCACGAAGAAATACGCATCATTATCACTGCCCTTGGAGCCGGCATCGATAATGAGTTTGACCTGTCGAAGCTCCGATACCATCGCGTCATCCTGATGAGTGATGCTGATGTTGACGGCTCTCACATTCGCACTCTGCTTCTTACCTTCTTCTACCGGCACATGCCGCAGCTAATTAACAACAAGCACCTGTTTATTGCTCAGCCACCCCTATACCGAGTGGCTGAGGGTAAAAATGAGGAGTGGCTATACTCGGAGGATGAACTGAAGCAATACCCTGCCAGAAGAGCCTTACGTGACATCTCCGTTCACTCAAAAGATGGGGCAATCAAATTGACCGGGACAATGTTGCACGACCTCTTGAACTTACTTAAGGACTTCCAGGAGGGACTGAGTAAATTTGAAGAAATAGGTATACCACCAGAGTTAAGCGAGATTCTGCTACAGAAGGATGAGTCTTTTTACAGACTCGCTTTTACCGAAAAAGAGATGATGCAGGAACTCAGGAATTGGCTTGAGGCCATTGGCTTTGCCACAAAGACATATCCCAATGATGCCACCGGAGAAAACTGGATAGAACTTGACCTGAAAAACAAAAAGGTTAAGCTGGGAAAACAGCTCTTTGAAGACCCGGTTCTGCATAAATGTTTTATCGCTTACCCGCGGGTAAAGGGCCTCGTCGAAAAAGAATCATACATCGTGCTCAAGAAAGGTAAAGAAATTGACAAAGGCATTCCCTGGCATCAACTTGCCAACCTTCTAGAGAAAAGTTCGGATAGGTCAGGCATGGCGGTCCAGCGCTATAAGGGTTTGGGTGAGATGAGCGCTGAGCAACTATGGGAAACCACCATGAATCCAGATACCCGCACCCTGCTTACAGTAAATGTTGAGAATGTCGCCAAGTCCGACGAGACATTCCATATCTTAATGGGTGAAGATGTCCCACCACGCAAAGCCTTTATCCAGGCACACGCCAAGAATGTCAAGAACCTGGATATTTAATACGCACCCAATAGCAGAACGCGAAAAGCTTGCGGCACTAAGCCTTCAGCTTCTTTACTAACAGGGCAACATTTTTGCCGAAGTTCCAGGCGGTGGTCATCCCCTCCTCATCCTTTTCAACTTCGCCTCTTTCACGACCAAAGGCAATGTTCCAGTAGGTTGAACCAGGCATAAAGAATCCCAGGATGTGAAACCAGTACATGAGCTGGGCGAAGGTAAAATTCTGCCCTGCCCGGCGGGCGACAACCAGTGGTCCGCCTACCTTTCCGGCAAAAACCCGCCGGCGACCGCTTAAATAGCCGGTCCTTTCCATCAGCGCTTTTAATAAGGCGGTAGCGGAGCCAAAATACACCGGCGAGGCTAATATGATAGCATCAGCCTCTTTCATCTTGGCATATAGCGGAAACAGGTCATCATCGATGAGACACCGCTCTTCATCCCGGCAAACCATGCAGGCATTGCACGGGCGGATATCCAGCCCGGCTAGTCTTATCAGTTCCGTCTCCAATCCTTCCTCAGTTATTGCCTTCAAGACGTGTGCCGTTAGAATTTCTGTATTCCCGTTCTTTCTTGGACTACCGACAATCCCAATTGCCTTCACAATACACCTCCTATTGCTTTAGAGAAAATCGACTAAACCTATCCCCCTCTACATATTATCCGTTATCCGCTATTAACCCCTCACCCTTTATCCCTCTCCCCTTTGAGGGGAGAGGGAAGAGTTTTGTAAAGAGGGACTTCGTCCCTCTTTACACATTGTATATCGAACGGGTCTCAGCCCCCCCTAATCCCCCTTTTGTCGAATGTTCGAATTGGGGTGTCTAAGAGGGGCGTCCGCCCCTCTTTTCTATTCTTCCCCCTCGCCTTTCCAAGGCGAGGGGGATCAAGGGGGTGAGGTTAACAAAACCCCTTATTGTAAATACAATTTGTGTTGTCTTATGTATTCTTCTACCGGCTCAGGGACAAGGCGGCTAATGGATAAGCCTTGAGCTACCCGCTTCCTGATTGTCGTAGCGTCAACATCTATGTTCGGCTTATCCAGGAGTATTAACCTCTTAGTCAATCCAGGGATAGCTGCTTCCAATGACTTCAGGTCAGGGCGCCGATAACCTGGCCGAGGAACAGCAACCAGCCGACACATCTTAATTAGCCGTGATGGTTCCCGCCATCGAGGGAGCTGAGCCAGGCTGTCCCAACCCAATACAAAAAATAACTCATCCCCATCGCTCAGGTAGGTTTGCAATTCGGCGATAGTATCCCCCGTATATGAGGGACCAGTACGGTCTACCTCTATAGTTGACAGTTTGAAATAAGGATAAGCGGCAATAGCAAGGCGCACCATCTGGATCCGGTGCTCCGCAGCCAGAATAGTGGTGCCTTCTTTCAACCATGGCTGGCCGGTAGGGATAAAAAGAACCTCAGCTAGCTTTAGCTGTGTTCTTACTTCTTCAGCCACAACAATGTGCCCGTTATGAATTGGGTCGAAAGTGCCACCCAGCACACCAATATCCATTTACCACTCCCATTCGAAATTACCGCAACGCACCTTATCACCGGACTGAATTCCAGCATTTCCCAGAGCCTGGCTTACTCTTCGTCGGGTGAATTGCTTCTGGAACCGACGAAGCACTTCGGGGTTAGTCATATCCATTCTAGCGACAATTTGCTCCAGGTCGGGAGCTATTACGACAAAGGCATCTCCTTCCTTATGGACGCTGACAGCAACGTCTTTGGGCTGAGGGCGAAAGACCTTCTGAGGAATCTCCTTACCTGCCTCGGTAATAGCCAATGACTGACTTAGCAGCTTCATAGTTCCAGTTTTAAGCTCAGCAATACCCTGACCAGTTGCCGCCGAAATAAAAAGTACCTTTACCCCCGCAGCATTAAAGGCATCTCTGATTTCCGGTAATTGAGCTTGCACCTGAGGCAAATCGACCTTGTTTACCACCACCATCTGTGGTTTTTGTCCAAGAGCCGCATCGAACAAGTTGAGCTCATTATTTACCTTTATCATATCTTCCACTGGCGAAGTCGAGCTACCATCTATCAAGTGAATGAGTACCTTAGTGCGTAAAATATGGCGCAGAAAATCATGGCCCAAGCCGCGACCCAGATGGGCACCCTCAATTAACCCCGGTATCTCCGCCAGAACAAAGCTCTTTTGACCGACCTCAACTACACCCAAAACAGGCTCAAGAGTCGTAAAGGGATAACTGGCAATTTTGGGCTTGGCCGCCGAAATAGCTGCCAGTAAGGTAGACTTGCCGACATTAGGGTAACCGATTAAGCCGACATCCGCAATAAGCCTCAGTTCTAGAACCATGGAATTTTCTTCCCCAGCCTCACCCTTCTGCGCCATACGCGGAGCTTGGTTAATTGACGAAACAAAGTGGGTGTTACCCCACCCTCCCCTACCACCCTTAGCCACCACTACTTTCTGCCCAGATTGTTCCAAGTCGGCCAGGAGCATCCCATTACCTCCGTCTGTTTTCTCTGAGACCATGGTTCCTATGGGAACTCTCAATACCAGGTCTTCCCCCCTCTTACCATACTTTTCTTTACCTTTGCCATTATCACCGTCCGCCGCTCTAAAGAATCTTTTTCGCTGGAATAAACGCAGGCTGCTGATACCAGAATCAACCATAACAATAATATCCCCCCCTTTACCACCATCACCACCATTCGGCCCACCGAAGGGAACAAATTTCTCCCGCCGAAAGCTTACTATTCCATTACCCCCATTACCACCCCTCGCTATAATCTCTACTCTATCAAACATATCTCATATCCATTATTCCTTTTAGTATATTAGTATATGGTTCTACTATTATCAATAATGTGGAAGGGAAAGTGGCGAACTTGAACTCTTTGGGAAGGGTCGGAAAATAGTAAAAAGATAAGACTAGCTTTAAGAAAGTTATGCAACAGTTAAGGGACTTATTAAAAATCGGGGGGAATTACTAAAAATTCGCTGGTTATGAATGGAAACCGTTCTTCGTTGCGGCGTATATTTGTTGCTGAATTTCAAAGATTTTCCGTTGCAAAGAAGGGCTGCTATTGAGAGCACCGGCAATTTTTTGATAAGAGTGGCT
>JAZDPB010000141.1:0-9337 GCA_043797985.1 Chloroflexota bacterium | reverse complement strand
CCACCTCGGTGACCTGGGACATGTGCTGGCTACGACACAGATAGAGGAGATAGACAATGTAGATGTGCTTCTGCTTCCGGTAGGCGGAGTGTCCACAATCAATGCTACTATGGCTGCCGAGATAGTGAGGCAGCTAGAGCCTAAGATAGTGGTTCCGATGCACTACAAAACAGATGCGCTGAAATTGGAGCTAGAACCAGTAGACAGATTTCTCAAGGAAATGGGAGTAGCGAAGGTTGAATCTAAGCCTAAGCTGTCTCTCACCACGACAAACTTGCCAGCCACTACCCAGGTCTTTTTGCTTGACTATTGAATTATAAGAATTTCTGGACTTCAGTGACCCGGGCTGGTGGTTTGGGAGATACGGCAAGGGACATGAGCACCGCAGCAAGGACGAGCAGCGCTACAAACAGATTGAAGGTAGTCATATAGCTGCCAGTGGTATCATATACCCAGCCGACATAGATGGGGGCTACCACCCCAAACGGTGTTTGGAACGCTGATGCGGTTCCCATAATAGAGCCAAAAGCCTTCCGCCCGAAGTAACGCGCTCTCAGTGGGTTCATTATAGCTATCGCTGCTCCGTTAGCAATGCCATAGAGAATAAACCAGAGATAAATCATAGGTACGGTCTTACTTAGCAGGAAGGCAACAAACCCGACAGCCTGGAGAAAATATGCGCCTGCCAGTAGAAATCGCAGGCGACCAACTTTCATACGGTCGGCAATAAATCCAAATGCTAGCCTTGAAGGCAGGCTGGCAACGCCGATTATAGCCATCATACCAGCCGCTTTAAGCGGGTCGATACCCAAATCGGTGAGGAAGGGTATACAGTGTATGTTCATCACCGGTTCCACCAGAAGATGAACAGAATGGGCAGCAATTATCAACCAGTAGGTGGGTGCTCTCATCGCTTGCCGGAGGCTAAACTCTACCTCTTCTACTTCAGCAGCATACTTCACACCTGTCGCTATCATCTGGCTGGTATCTCTTTCCTCTGCGGTAGCGCCGTCAGGAAGCAGTCCATAGTACTCCGGACGGTGCTGCCTCACAAAGAGCCAGACCAGAGGTAAGCCGATTGCCCACATTACCACTCCACCGATAACACAGGTCATCCGCCAGCCCTGAGTAGAGATGAGCCAGGCAATAAGGGGCAACACCAACACTCCTGAAAGTCCAGAAATCACTAGCCTGATGCTTAGTGCCGCCCCTCTTTTCTTGACGAACCAGTTAGCTATTGCTGTCTGTATCGGTATGCCCAAGCCGACATTAGCTCCCGTGGCTACAAGACCTCCCCAGACCACTAGGAAAGCCCAGAGCGAGTTTATATAGTTCATTAGTATCAGACCTAAACCAACGAGGAAGACACCGGCAAAAGCTATCCACTTCGGACCGTATCTGTCAGCAATCCACCCACTTAATGGCGCCTCAAACCCTCCTTCAAGCCTACCAAGACTGGCAGCAGTAGACGTAACAGCCCGGCTGAAGCCCAGTTCTGAAGATATCGGCTTGAACAATGCTGAAATTCCCTGCATTTGGAAGCCGAATCCCCACAGACCAACGAAGCCGCCGGTTAGGACTATCCACCATCCGGAAAATATCCTGGGAAATCTTTTATTCTTAATCAAAAACGGTCTCCAATTCCTTTGGCTCTCCTCTGTTGAAAGAGAATATCAATAAATCCTCACACGATTTTACGGACGTCGGTAACCTGGGACGGCGGTTTAGGGGGCAGGATGAAAAACATGAAAACTCCGGCAAAGGCAAGGAGCACCGCGAATAGGGTAAAGGCGGTTAAATAACTGCCGGTGGTATCATATATCCAGCCGCAGTAAACAGGAGCTATCACTCCGACTGGCGTTGTGAACATCATCGAGCTTCCTTGAATGGAGCCGAAAGCCTTCCGTCCGAAGTAGCGCGCCCTCATTACGGAGCCTACAAAAGCTACACCCATACCGATGCCATAGAGGATAAACCAGACATAAATCATAGGCATGGTCTGATGTAGCAAGAAGACAGTAAAACCGATGGCTTGTGTCAGATAGGCTGCGCTCATTAGAAATCGCAGGTGTTGCTTCCTAATACGGTCAGCGATAATCCCGCCAATTAGCCGTGCTGGAGTGCTGGCTAACACCATCATAGCCAGCATAGCGGCAGCCTTAATGGGGTCAATCCCGATGTCAGTCAGAAAGGGAACGCCATGGATGTTAATTGCTGGCATTGCCATCCCGTGGATTGCATTTACTACTATTAGCAGCCAGTAGGCAGGCGTTCTCATCGCCTGTCTGAGGGTGAACTCCACCTCCTCAACCTCGGCAGCATATCTTACGCCTCTGTCTATCATCTGGCTTGACTCTGCTTCTTCTTCCGCTGAAGTACCATCAGGGAGTAATCCGTAGTACTCTGGTCGCCGCTGTTTAACAAAGTACCAAACGAGGGGCATGCCAATCACTCCCATTACTACCCCACCCATAAGACAGGTCACCCGCCAGTCTTGAACAGTTATCAGCCAGGCGATAAGGGGTAGCACCAATACCCCGGAAAGTCCGGAAAACACCATTTTGATGCTTAGGGCTAGCCCTCTTTTCTTAACGAACCAGTTGGCTATTGCTGTATCTGCTGGTACGCTCAGGGCAATATTAACCCCCGTCCCCAATATCACTCCCCAGACGATGTAAAAAGCCCAGAGCGAATGTATGAAGTTCATTAGTATCAGGCTTAAACTGATGATGAGAACACCGGAAAAGATTATCCACTTAGGCCCAAATCGGTCGGTAATCCACCCCGATAATGGTCCTTCAAACCCACCTTCAAGCCTGCCAATACTGGCAGGAATAGATGTTGCTGCCCGGCTGAAGCCTAGTTCTGTAGCTATAGGTTTGAACAAAGCCGAGAATCCGTAAGCGTGGTAGCCATGTCCCCAGAGGGCTAGAATGCCGCAGGTTACGACTGTCCACCAGCCGAAAAATACCTTGGGAAATCTTCTTCTCTTAATCAAAAATGGTCTCCGATGCCTATGATTCTCCCCTTTTGGGAGAGAACGCTGATAAATGAATCCTCACACGATTTTGCGGATGTCGGTAATCTGGGCGGGTGGTCTGGGCTGCCGGATGAAGAGGGCGATGATTGTTGCCAGAGCAAGTAACCCAGCAAACAGAGTAAAAGCGACCATATAGTTGCCGGTAGTATCATATACCCAGCCGGCATAGATAGGGCCAGCTACGCTAATTGGCGTCATGAATACTGATACGCTTCCACCAATGGAACCAAAAGCCTTCCGCCCAAAATAGCGCCCCCTCATTATTGGCGGTATAATGATGGCTCCACCATAACCCAAGCCATAGAGAACAAACCAGACATAAATCATTGTCTCAGTGGGACGCAGCAAGAAGATGACTAAACCTACAGTTTGCAGGAAGAATGCCCCCGCCAGTAGAAGTGTTAGACGGCTTGTCCTGATACGGTCAGCGAAATACCCGCAAACTAGCCGTGCCGGAATACTAGTAGCAACATATATCGACATCATGCTCGCTGCTTTCACCGGGTCGATCCCTCGGTCAGTTAGAAAAGGGATACAGTGGATGTTGAGCACCGGGCCGAATATACCATGAGCAGCCATGGCCGCTATTAAAAGCCAATAAGAAAGTGTACTCATTGCCTGCTTGATGGAGAATTCTACTTCCTGAACTTCAGCGGCATACTTTACGCCTTTGTCTATCGTCTGGCTCGTCTCGGCAGCCCCATCTCCTATTGTAGCGCCATCGGGGAGTAATCCATAGTACTCTGGTCGGTGCCGCTTCAGAAAAATCCAGGCTAGCGGCAAACCAACCCCCCACATTACTAGCCCACCAATGAGACAAGCCATTCGCCAACCCTGAGTCGATATCATCCAGGCAATAATAGGCAGCGCTACCACTCCAGAAAGACCGGAGAATACCCACTTGATGCTTAGGGCTAGTCCTCTTTTCTTAACGAACCAGTTTGATATTGCCGTATCCAGTGGCAATGCCAAGGCGATATTAGCACCGGTGCCAAAGACCACTCCCCAGACGACATAATACTGCCATAGCGATTGTATAAAGTTCATTAATATCAGGCCAATACCGACAAGAAAGATGCCAAAAATAACCACCCACTTCGGACCAAATCGGTCACTCATCCACCCCGATAGAGGCGCTTCTAGTCCTCCCTCAAACCTTTCCAAACTGACGGCAACCGATGTCAGTGCTCGAGTGAAGCCCAGTTCCGCAGACATCGGTTTGAACAAGGCTGAAATTCCATACGCATTAAAGCCCTGCCCCCAAAGGGCAATCACGCCGGTAGCGATAACTGTCCACCAGCCGAAAAATATCTTGGGAAATCTACTTCTCTTAATCAAGAATGGTTACCAATTCCTCTGATTCTCCTCTTTTTGAAGAGAACGCCGATAAATGAATCCTCACACGATTTTGTGGATATCGGTAATCTGGGCGGGTGGTTTAGGAGGTGCCGCAGTTGCCATGATGACTGTTGAAATAGCCAGTGCGGCGGCAAAAGTAATGAAGGAATCGATATAGCTGCCAGTGGTGTCATATACCCAACCAGCATAAATTGGGGCTGCCATGCCAGGTCCCGCCATTAACGCCATCTTAGAGCCTTGAATAGAGCCGTAAGCCTTCCGTCCATAATAGCGCCCCACCATTACATTGAAGCTATGGCTTGTTCCCAAGCCAATACCGTAGAGAATAAGCCAGACATAAATTGTAAACGTACTCATCGGGCTTAGCAGGAAAATAACATAGCCCAGTGTCTGAATGAAATAGCCTCCGGCTATTACGAACCGTATTTGATTTCTAGTAACATGGTCGCAAGCAAATCCGCCGACGAACCTCAGCGGCAGGCTAGAAAATACCATAATCGCCATCATCCCAGCTGCCTTAAGTGGGTCAATACCGATATCGGTTAGATAGGGTATGAGGTGTACATTAATGGCTGAGGAGACTAACCCGTGGACAACGTGAGCCGAAATAAGTAGCCAGTAGGCACGTGTTCTCATTGCCTGCCTGAGGGTGAATTCCACCTCCTGGACCTCGGCAGCATACTTTACGCCCCCGTCAATTACTTCTGTTGTATCAGTAACTCCTTTCTCTATAGTGGCACCGTCAGGTAATAATCCGTAATACTCCGGTCGGCGTGATTTGATGAAGAACCAGGCGAGAGGTAGTCCAACAATCCAGCATACTAATCCCCCTACGACACAGGTCGTCCGCCAGCCTTGCTGATTTATCAGGAAGGCAATAAGGGGTAGTACCAGCACCCCGGAAAGTCCGACAAACACCATTTTAGTGCCTAGCGCTGTCCCTCTTTTCTTAACGAACCAGTTTGATATTGCCGTATCTATCGGTACTGATGTGCCGATATTATGCCCCGTCCCTAACAAAATCCCCCAGACGATATAGAAAGCCCAGAGAGAGTTAATATAGTACATCAGAACGAGGCTTAAACCACAGATGAAGACACCCAGAAGGACTACATACCTGGCGCCGAATCTATCGGTAGCCCAGCCGGCTACTGGTCCCTCAAATCCACCCTCAAGCCGGGCGATGCCACCGGGAACAGATGCTACTGTCCTGCTAAAGCCCAGTTCTTCAGCTATCGGTTTGAATAGTGCTGAGATTCCGTAAACCTGATAGCCAGATATCCATAAGCCTAGAATACCACCGGCTAAGACTGTCCACCAGCCAAAAAAAATATTCGGGAATTTTCTTCTTTTAATCAAAGGAATCTCTCTTTAAGTTAAATGGAAAGTATACGACACTCAAATAAGAAAGTCAAAGCCTAAATACTTGAGATTGGGTCAGAACCGACCTATTCTTACTACCAACATCAGCAAGATAATTAGTAATAGCAATATCACAAGAAGCAGGACACCGACTAGATATATTACCCATCCCGGGAGGCTCGACTGAAGCGGTAGTGATGAAGATGGTCCTGACGATGCAGGCGATTCCGTTGGCGAAGGTACTGGCGGTGCCGATGATACGGGTGGCGATGGAGATGATTGCGAAGACGAAGTCTGCGGAGATGACGACGGAGATGGTTCAGACGGTGGCAATGTGGTAGTGAAGCCGCCAGCAGCACTCCAGGCACTATAACTATTGGAGCCACTTGCCCTGACTTTCCAGTAGTAGGTGGCGTTATAGTCCAGGCTTATATCGCTTTGCCAGGCGGTGGACGGCAGGCTATAGTCGCCAGTTTTCACGATTACCGGACTGGAAAAGGAAATATCTGTAGATACTAATAGTTCGTAGCTATCTGACCCCTCAATAGCACCCCACTGGAATACCGGTTTGATGGGTACCCCGGTATCACCCGCTTTAGGGCTGTAAAGCTCGGGAGCATTGACCGCAGCGCCCAGGCTGGTGGTAAATGACCGCTTAGCTGACCACGGACTTAACACCGGGCTGGTAGCTCTCACCCGCCAGTAGTAGGTAGTAGCCATATTAAGCGTTGGCAATCTGACCGAGCTTGCCTCACTGTAACCTTCCAATTCGGTGATATTGGTAGAGAAGTCGGTATCATAATCAAACTGCCACTGGTACTTGGTGGCTCCTTTTAATGTCTCCCAATCAAGGCTGACACCCGTGGGGTTTATACCTGATGCCCTATTGAGAGGTGACGTGAGGGTAACTGGTAGGGTCAGGCTATCGGTATAGGTCATGAGCCTGGTGTTCTGGCTATCAATCGACCAAAGTCGAGCCCCGTTTAGCCACAGTCTTTTCAACTTGGCATTATTGTCAAGCCCGCCGGTAACTGTCTGAAAACCTGTACCTACGGAGCTTGTTGGATTAAGCGAGCGCTCCATACCGCCGTTAGCCATGAGGTTAGTAGCATAGAATGTGCCATTGGCTGACAGCGCTACCTGGCCAATCATACTACCGACAGGTAGCGTGCTGTCTGTGC
Source organism: Chloroflexota bacterium (assembly GCA_043797985.1). Lineage (GTDB taxonomy): Bacteria > Chloroflexota > Dehalococcoidia > Dehalococcoidales > UBA2162 > JAZDPB01. The sequence goes on along the minus strand of JAZDPB010000141.1, from coordinate 2,395 downwards.
CTTCCCAAACATTGCTCTTACCAATAGTGAAGCGATAGATTCTCTCTTTACTTGATGTTGTCGATTTGGCATCACTGGTGGCATAGACAATCCTATTACTGCTGAATTCAGGGTCAAAAGCAATGGTTACCTTCCCTATACCACTGGATAATGGTAGCTGATTACCCAGAGACTTAAAAGAAGTGCCATTATCAGCCGAGTGGTAAACCCAGCCGTCAATGCTGCCGACAAGGATGTTCTTATCCTGCCCATAGTTCAGTGATAGAGCGATGGACGTTAACTCCTGGTTACCCGCCTCTACGCCAGTAGAATAGGACAAACCACCACTGTTAGTCTGGTAGACCAAACCATTGTCGGTACCTAAAAACAGGGTATTGTCGTCAACTAATGTCCAGGTGCTAATGGAAAGTGGAGCATCCCAGCGACTGAAAGTCTGTCCGTTATCTGCCGATTTCCATATTGTCGGACTGGTGCCGCTCGTTCCGGCTAGGAACACTGATTGACTGCCATTATTATATCGAGGGGAAAGTCTGACAAGTCTGATATCGCTGGCATTAGCTAATGTGCTCGTAAGTACCCTTCCCCATTTTGCTCCACCGTTCAGGCTGCGCCACAGGCTATCCCCTCCATCATGGGTGAGCAGAAAGAGAGTATTATCCTGGCTATAGTTGGGGGATACTGCCAGGTCAACGATACTGCTAATCCTGGTATCGATTAAGCCCACCTGGTTCCAGGTAATTCCACCATCCGTCGTACAAGAAAAGGCACTCTCAGTACCATTGGTGGTGGCATAGGCACTTCGGCGGCTAAGGAAATTAGGCGCCATGAGCACGCAGGTTTTCGATTCACCGGTCGGCTTTTTGCTGCTTCTTGTCCAGTTCCTGCCACTATCATTACTCGCATAGACCTGGGCACTATTCGCTGCGCCTGCCAGCATACTGAGAGAGGTAGTATTACCGCTAACTACCAGGCTGGTAACATCCACATTGTTCAAGTTATAGGCAGAACCAATATTAAGGTCAGTAGCTATTGAACCACTTGGCGTTCTTGCTCCAATGACCTTGTAAAAATCACCCTTATCATTGCCGGCACTAATTGCCAGGAACAGGACGGAGTCTCCAGAGACCATATCATAGTCGTCAGGGAAAGCAATAGCGGCTGTTCTTGGCGTCAGGTCTTTAATCGTAGCGTCACCAATAACCCTGCCCCAGCCACCATCGCCAATTCTCGTGGTAATAAGGGTATCTTTCTCGTCAGTAACTACCGCCATCAACTGCCGGTCGGTAGCAAAATTCGGGGAGAAGGCGACAGTACAAATATCGTAGCTACCGATATTTGTGTTTATCCAGCCAGCGAAAGGCTTATTTTCATCCAGGATATAGACCCCGCCGTATTGTGAACTATCGGTATCTTTGGTGCCAACGGCGACAATTCTACTGCCATCTCCCAAGGTAATATCGATAGAGGTAATCACAATATTATCGCTGCCGGCTCCTCCCGGGTTGAGAGGTAATGGTGTAAAAGTGGTGCCGGCGTCAGCCGATTTGTAAATGTTGGTTGCGGTGGCATAGTAAACTGCACTGGCATCATCGGAGGCAGTGGCGATATCAGTAATAATATCTTTGACTTTGCCCGTGTATGCCCAACTATAGCCGGCGTCTGTGGATTTAAATAGTGTGTAGTTTGCCCCGGATGGATTGGCATAACAATATAGCGTGCCATCGATTGCCATGGTCAGGTGCTGGACATCTGAGCCGTTAGCTAGTACCTAATCACCAGCCTCACCCTCGGTGGGAATATTCACCCTGGACCACTGGACTTCATCCGGATTAGCATCTGTTGGTTTAGGGGAGACGAGCGTGGCGAGCAGGCTTAATAATAAAGCCAGTGTCCAGGTCACAGGAGGGATTTTGGACTTTGCCATATTGCAAATATTAATCTTACCTTGAGGTTGAAGTCAATTATTTACCTCTCCCCCTTTGGTCCCCCTCTCCTTGAAAAGGAGAGGGGGAAGAATAATGAAAAGAGGGGCGCTAGCCCCTCTTGGACGCCCCACTAGTTTCATCTCCTTGTTTCTTCGTCTTGTCATTGCGAGGAGTCCCGATGAGTCGGGACGACGTGGCAATCCGTCTTGCCACGGAAATAACGGATTGCTTCGCTTCGCTCGCAATGACACAAAAGGACTACCAGAGCTCTGTGCTAACTTAAAAATATAATAAACAAGAGAGGTCGCTTTGAAGCGACCTCTCTTTTTTATCCTAGACAGGCATTACCCGTCAAGTCGAACTAGGCTACGCGCCGTGTTCTGACTATCAGGACAATGAGGGCAATAACCAGAATTGCACCAATCACGATGATTATCCACAGTAGATAGGATGGAATCTGTGCTGGTACT
>JAZDPB010000124.1:0-4398 GCA_043797985.1 Chloroflexota bacterium | reverse complement strand
AGCCGAGGTGGTGTTTCCACAGCGGACAGAATCCAACTTAATGGTCTGCCTCATGTCGTTTCCGGGAGAACACGGATAAGAAAGCTACGTTGGGAATCATTGAACCTCATACCCTCGCAGCAATCGACTTCGAGAGGGGGAAGAAGGGAGTGAGGTCGGTGAATTAAATTTTCTTTACCAGCAAGCATATATTTCGCGAAAACAATTTGAAAGGGCAGTGGTAGGTGCTTTCAGCAAAGGATTTGAGCACACTAAGGCCGGACTGCTCTACCAGTCTCTCAAGTTCGGAATAGGAGAACAGATAGTAGTAACGGTACAGGGGCTTCTCTTTTACCCGCCAGGGTATGGCTACCTCTTTAGGACTCAGCCAGAACCTGGGTTGCCAGCGGTTCCATACCGTGATGAATGCCTCACCACCCGGCTTTAATACCCGCCTTAGCTCATCCAGTGCCGCTTGCTGCTCCTTTTTGCCCTTGATGTGGTGGTAGGTAGCTACTGAGATTGCCCCGTCGAAAACTCCATCAGGAAATGGAAGGTGGCCAGCATCGGCTGTTATCAAGTTGACGAGAAAGTCGAACTTTTCAGAATATCTGCGAGCAAACTTTAACATCTCGGTAGAAAAGTCGATGCCATACAGGGTAAAGTTCTGCTTGAAGGGTAGAAAATCAGGGCCGTGACCGCAGCCGATATTAAGCAGGCTACCCTTCTGCCAGCGTCGTGCCATCGACTCCAGCTCGCTGCGGAATATCGACCAATGCCTGAGGTTATACCAGCTTGGCGCTATCTGGTCAAAGACTTCTCTCGTCACCATGTTTCCTTTAGAGGCTGTCCAAAAACAGTATATTGTTATTCTTCGGTCGCTACACTCCCTCAGAATGACATTTCCAGACAGCCTCAGACGATTTCAGAGAGGGGCAAAGCCCCTCTCTGACTCTCCCTTAGGTTACAGAGCGATATTTCTGAGAGCGGTTAATAATGGTCATTGTAACAAATCCAAATATGGTTTTTATTGCAAGCCCGAATCTGCTAAACTATTTGTAACCTTCAAAGGAAGTATACTATGAGGAAATCTACCAGGACAATATCCGGGGTCACGCCGGTAGCGGTTATGACCCGGCCTATGAAATGCCCCGGGCAATGTGTATATTGCCCCACCTACCCGGATGCACCCCAGAGCTATACCCCGGAATCACCGGCAGTAATACGAGCCAGGAAGTGTGATTATGATGCCCGGAAGCAGGTTAGTCTGAGGTTAAGAATTCTATCCGAGATGGAGCACCCCACAGATAAAATTGAGCTGATAGTAATGGGGGGCACTTTCTTAGCCTCCCCGGAGGGCTATCAATATCAGTTTATTAAGGATTGCTTTGATGCCTTGAATGGTGAGGAGTCGTCCACATTGGAAGAGGCAAAACGACTTAACGAAACTGCTAACCATCGTTGCACCGGGCTGTGTATCGAAACCAGACCGGATTGGTGCCAGCAGGAGCAAATAGACAGAATGCTTGAATTTGGCACTACTAGAGTGGAGCTTGGCGTTCAAACCCTGGATGATGAAATCTACCGGCTGGTAAAAAGAGGGCATAAGGTGGAAGATGTGGTCAAAGCCACCAGATTGCTCAAGGAGCATGGCTTCAAGGTGCACTACCACTGGATGCCCGGACTTCCCGGCTCAACACCCGAAAAGGATTTAGCGCTATCCCGACAGCTATTCAGTGACTCCCGCTTTAGACCGGATGGTTTGAAACTCTATCCCACCATGGTCGTAGCGGGCACCGAGCTGGAAAAATGGTATCGAGATGGGCGCTACCAGCCGTACGATAATGATACGATGACCAATCTGGTAGCTGATATTAAGTCTATTGTGCCCAGGTATGTCAGAATCTCGCGAGTCCTGCGAGATATCCCCCCCCAATTTATTGTCGGCGGCGTAAAGGATTCGCTACGGAATGTGGTCAAACAGCGCATGAAGCAACTGGCAGTCGAGTGTAAATGTATCCGGTGCCGCGAGTACGGTCACCGGGCGCAGGCTGGCTGGGAAATAGGTCAGCCCCGGATGACAAGAATAGACTACGAGGCGTCCGGCGGTAAAGAAATATTCCTATCTTTCGAGGATGAAAGGGAAACACTGTTCGGTCTGCTGCGAATGAGGATTCAATCCAAATCCATCGCCAGGCTCGGGCAGGAGGCTAACGGAAATTCAGCTTTAATCAGAGAGCTACATATATATGGTCCAGAGGTTCCATTAAAGCGGCAAAATCCTACCGCTGCCCAGCATAAAGGCCTGGGCAAGGCATTATTGATGGAGGCGGAGAGAATTGCCCGGGAAGAATTCCAGGCACCGCAGATGGTGGTCCTGAGTGGCACCGGAGCCAAGGAGTACTACCGCTCCGAGTTTGGCTACAGCTCACAGGCAGACTATATGGTCAGGAGTCTGTAGCTAGGTCTCATCTCAATTGTCATTGCGAGGGCACTACTGTGCCCTCGCAATGACAATTTTGGGACAAAACTCTTCCCTTCTCCCGAAAAAAGAGAGTAAGTCCTTGCACGAAGGGATAGGGTCAGAAACGAGGTGATAGAATTCAACAACCAGAAGAGCGGAACCTGATTAATACCTTTTTTAAGTTACCACTAACCAAACGCCGACTTTTGCGTTATTATAAATAGATGAGATGGTTTACCAACCAAGTGTCATTGCGAGATCATGCCGACGAAGTCGGAAGGCGACCTGCTCGCCGAACAAGTTCTTTTTGGCAGGCGAGAGCAATCTTGGTCTTACTAATAGCGAGATTGCCACGGGCACTAACGTGCCCTCGCAATGACAAGGAACCTTTTCGGACAGTTCACAAAGGGGATGAAGGTTATTACATGACCTCTAGGAGCGGGTATTGACAAGGTGTGTTATACTACTACCTAGGGGCAGACTGACTGTCCGATAAGTGTATTATAATCAAAAAAGGAGGTGATGTCATGGGAAAAGCCCGAAAGGGAGAGATGAAGGCGTGTCTCAAAGAACTAGTAAATAACCCTGTCTCCATATTATAAAGAGGGAGACGAAAAGGCTGATTCTCTTTATTAATGGAGACAGCAAAGTAACTAAGGAGGATTATTAAAGTCGATGAAAAGGAATTTTTCCAAAATTTTTGGTGTTGGCTTAACCGTTGCCCTGCTTGCCAGCATGATGGTTATGGGCCTGCCGGCATCAGCGAGTACGCTTGCTTTTGGCAGTGAGACCTTGATAACAACAACGGATAACCTTCTGTCGCCGGCTAATATGGACATTGTCGATATGGCGGTTAACGACAGCACCATCTACGTTGTTACTGGCGCCACCGCATCCAACATCACCTACAAGTCAACCGATGCTGGTGCTAAGTGGAGCAGCCTAGCTACCACTACCGACTACCCGAACGACTATCCCAAACTGGTAGCAGTAGCGGCGGACGATGCCAATGTGGTGGCAATCGTCACTGCTTCCAATAATGTTTCTTATTCTACCAATGGCGGCTCAAGCTGGAGCAACCTGGGTATGCCAGCTGGCGCTAACATCCTGGATATTGACATATCGCCATTAGTGGCTGGCGTTCGCAATGTCGCTATCGCTGGTGTCGATGGTACCCCTACAGGCCAGCTTTGGACAATGAAACTGGCGATGGCAGAAGCTTGGACAGCCAGAGCTGTTGTTGCCGATGGCTTTAATGCTAGTGCCAGTATAAACGCAGTCAAGTTCTCACCCAACTTCGCCAGTGACAAAGTTGTCGCCTGCGTCACGGCGACTGCTCCTGCTGCCCGTTTGCAGGTCTTCCGTCTGGAGACCGGGCTTTACAAGTGGAACAACCTAATCTCCTGGTTCGGCACTGATTGGACTGGTGGTGCCAATATTACCACAATTACCGGTAACATTCTCTCCGCATCAATAGCGATTACACCAGCCTATGTCGGCAGTGATTTGGGCACACGCCTTGTCTATGTCGGTTTGGCGACGGCCGGTGAGGGCGGTGTCTACCGCGTAAACGACATCGTTTCGAAGAAATTCGAGACCTGGAGTGGTGGTGACCCGGGTAAGATTTACAGTGTCGCTTATCACTCTTCAGGCAAACTGCTGGCTGGTAAAGCCGATTCCTCTACAGTATATGTTTGTCTCACTCCCACAGCTTCTACACCGCAGTTCGAGCGAACCACTAACTACAAGCAGCCCGGTGGTGCAGCCAATGTTACTGTTGCCTGGTCCGGTACTACAGCAGTTGCCGGAACCTATGGTGATGAGAGTGCCTTCGCTGTATCCACGGATAATGGTATCACCTTCAACGACATCAGCCTGATCGATACTACACTCGCTACTATGACTGATTTCGCTATCGATTCGACTGGTGCAAAGTGGTACCTGGCAACATATTC
>JAZDPB010000031.1:0-16225 GCA_043797985.1 Chloroflexota bacterium | reverse complement strand
AAGCTGCATGCGGAGGAATTCCTTGGCAAATGGGGCTATATCAATTTCATCTATTAGCGAGACGATGAAATCTGAACTGAGGACAGTATTTCTCAAAGTGAGCGCCAGCTCCGGGTTTTGTTTTTTCCCTAACAGGTAATCATAAATGGAGTAGGTGGCGTCGCTTATTTTTTCTTTTATGAGCGGTTCAGCCTGGGTGATGGAGTTGACTATGGCAGTGCCCAGCTCTTGTGGAAAATCTCCCTTTTGGGCTTGCTCACTCATCACTTCTTGCGTCAGTGCGGATATGTCGAGCCTGTTCAGTTCCGAAGTGATAAAGCCTGGGTCGAGAGCAGTACTATTTACCATGAACGCCAGACCAAAAACAGATAGAGAGAGGAAAAGGAGAAAGCTTAGAAGAGTGAGAACGAGATTTTTCAGGAATTTCACTAAGAATATCCTCCAATCTGTCTGGCTTGCTTTGATTTCCATAATAGCATAGCTATACCCAGTGTAGTCAACATAGCCCTTCTTTTGGTTTACTCAACTTAGTTGCTGGTGTCATTGCGAGCGTAGCGTAGCAATCTTCTCGGATTGCTTCGTCGTCCCGACTCATCGGGACTCCTCGCAATGACAAATAGAGACGCTCTCAATGCTTATCAACCCCATCCCCCTGTGTCTCCCTTCCCCCTAGAGGGGAAGGGAGAGGAATAAGAAAGAGGGACGAAGCCCCTCTTAAACATTCCGTTGTTCACTTTGGGATATTTGGGCGGTTCCCCGTAATTTTATTTGTAGAGCATGATTGGAAAGACAGGTTTTTTGCGTGGTATTTGATTATCAATTGATTGTATGTTTATTCCAACATAATCTGCACGCAATACAAAAATTGATTAACGACTATGATTTATATATACTATGCCTGTGAGCACCGACGCCTTGGAATACCAAGATATATTCGTCCCCGGAGGTCTTCCTCTCCATACCTATAACCCTCGCGACTCATTACAATTGGAAGCGAAATTAGCAGATGCCACCAAAAATCTCTGTAAACTCGCCGTTGTTACAGGCCATACAAAGTCAGGAAAAACTGTATTAGCACGTAAAATCATACCGAAAGATGAAGCCATCTGGGTAGAAGCAGGGATGGTATCCCAAGAAGATGAACTTTGGCAAATCATTGTTAGTGGTATGGGCTTGTCACAAGATTACGAAAAACAGGTCACAAAGGGATCTATTATCACTACAGGCGTAAAAGGAGAAGTACAGGGCAGCTTCTTAGTGGCAAAGGCATCGGGAGGGGTAGAGTTCGGCGTTTCAGATAAGGAAGACAATACTATCAGTGACTCAAGGCATCTTTCGTCTCGTGTAGCTGCCCTACAAGGTCTTAGAACTAATCGGACTCCGCTAGTTATCGACGATTTTCATTACCTGCCTGGAGAATTGCAAGGGAAAGTCGTGCGCGCTCTAAAGCCGTTGATATTTGACGGCCTACCAGTGGTCATAATCGCTATTCCGCACCGCCGATACGATGCTATGAAGGTCGAGCGTGAGATGACTGGGCGCATAATGAATATCGACATACCAATATGGTCAGAGGACGAACTACGGTTTATCCCCGATAGAGGATTCTCACTTCTGAGTTATACTATCTCTCAAGAGGCTACTCAGCGCTTGGCACGGGAGTCCATCGGTAGTCCTCACCTAATGCAGGATTTCTGCCGAACTATATGTAGAATCAAGGACTTACATAAATCTTCCCAGTTACAAGAACTGCAGCTTTCCATTAATGAAATAGAATCTGCCTTTCGTGATGTTGCCAATAACATGGGCCGTCCTATGTTCGAGAAATTGGCACGTGGACCACGGCAGCGTAGCGACCGAGTGCCGCGCGAATTGATTGATGGACGAAAGGTTGATATCTACCAGCTAGTACTTCAAGCGTTAGCTAATTTGAAACCGGGCCTGATCAGCTTGGAATATGAAAATATTCGCACTGCTATTCGCGAAGTGGCCGTTAGGCCAATTCCTCAGATGCATGAAGTGGCTAACGTACTTAAGCATATGTCCAAAATCGCTGCCAGTGACCTTAGCTCAACTCCTGTCATTGACTTTGATGAAGCAGACAAAAAGTTACATATTACAGACCCATTCTTTGCATTCTACCTGCGGTGGGGAGAACTCACCATTTAGCTATTAAATTGGGCATAACCCCATTCTACAGATATTCCTTCACAAACACCGTGGAGCGCATTTTACACATCCTTCCCGATGCGCTCTATTCAATTCCAATTGGTAGCCCAAGTTGGGTTTGAACTTTGACGGGAGTTTAAGAGGGCGGTAGCTCTCTTTTATTTATTATCCTCTCGCCCTTCGGGATAGGGAAACAGGGGGTCAGGGCGAGAATCAGTCTATTCCTTGCCAGATTTGAGTTGTGGCGTTATCATTAGAAGATAAACTACAAAAGGAGTTAGCTATGCTCATATCAATCTTACGGGGAAAGAATGATTAGATATAGAAGTTCTCGAGGTTTAAATTTAGGTCCGGTAGAGGTTTTAATATCGATAAACCTGCTCCTGTTTATTGCTACTATTATTAATGGCGACCTCATTTATGTATTTGGCTTACAGACCACCAGCTTCCTGGAAAGACCATGGACGATAATAACTAACATGTTTATTCATGGCGGCCTGGGGCATATTTTCGCTAATATGTTCACTCTCTATTTCTTCGGGAGCAACCTGCTGGAGCTTATGGGGAGAAAATACTTCTTGATTGTTTACTTTTGCGGCGGAATCCTGGGAAATGTCCTGTTTATGCTCCTGGCAAATCCTTTTGCGGTGGCGATTGGTGCTTCGGGAGCTGTTTTCGCCGTGGGAGGGGCGCTGACCGTTCTGCGACCGAATCTGAAAGTTATTATCTTCCCGCTACCGATTGCCATCCCCCTCTGGGTAGCCGTCATCGGTGGGTTTTTAATCATGTCATCCCCGGGCATAGCCTGGCAGGCTCATCTGGGTGGCCTTATTTTCGGACTTGCAGCCGGTTACTATTTCAGAAGGTGGGGACGCCGCCCTTATTAGCTTGCTAATCTGGGTGTAACAACCTATCCCCCTTCCCCCTTCCCTTACTAAGGGAAGGGGGTAATAGTTATATAAGAGAGGCTTCGCCTCTCTTTGACTCTCCTCTTTCTGAGGCGTTTAAGAGGGGCGACAGCTCCTCTCCTAATATCTCTCCCCCTCTCTAAAGAAGGAGATGAAATCCTTGCATGAGGGGGACTAAGGGGGTGAGGTTCTCGTACATCTCACAATTGCGTAAGCCTGAGTGAAAGGGTATAATCACAGGTGCTATGAGTTCTGAACCTAAGCCACAGATTCTTTTCCGTAAGCAAGAGATAGAAGCCACCGTCAGTAGGCTGGCAGCTGAAATCAGGAGGGATTATCAAGGCAAGCACCCTCTACTGGTAGGTATCCTCAAGGGTTCGTTTGTCTTTATGGCTGACCTGATTCGGCTTCTTGACTTTCCCTTGGAGGTGGAGTTTATCAAACTGTCCAGCTACGGGCGGGGTAAGGAGAGTTCGGGGAAGGTTAAGATGGTGCAGGGGCTTCGTTCTCAGGTGAAGGGCAGGGATGTGCTGGTAGTCGAGGATATCGTGGATACCGGACTGACGGTTACTTTCCTGATGGACTATCTAAAGAAGAAACAGGTTGCCTCGGTGAAGCTTTGTGCCCTGACTGATAAGCCTGCCCGGCACCAAATTCCCATCACTATTGACTATCTCGGTTTTACTGTTCCTGATAAATTCATCGTGGGCTATGGCATAGATTGGGATGAAAAATTTCGCTACCTCCCGGATATATGTTACGTAGAGGTTTAGGATTGGTGTTATCTGAACAGTCTCACTTACTCTCAGTGGCTAAAGGGGAGTCCCCAGCCGACCTGATTCTGGCTAATGTCCGCGTGGTGAATGTCTTTACCGGTGAAGTTGAGCCGGGCAATGTGGCTATTTGGGGAGGCAGGATTGCCGGAGTAGGCGACTATCGCCAGGCTAGAGAGGTGCTTGACCTAGATGGCAAGTATCTGGCTCCCGGCTTTATTGACGGACATACCCATTTAGAAAGCTCGATGCTTGATGTTGCTCAATATGCCCGTGCGGTGGTGCCGCGGGGCACTCTGGCCGTAGTTACCGACCTCCACGAAATAGCTAATGTTTGTGGACTGGAGGGTATGCGGTATGTAATGAGCTGCGCTCGCCGTTTGCCACTGGAGCTATTCTTGATGGCTCCTTCCTGTGTGCCGGCCACGCATCTTGAAACCTCAGGAGCCAGTCTTGATGCTGAGACTCTTCGCCAGGTTCTCAGGTGGAAGGGTGTCATCGGGCTGGGAGAGGTAATGAATTTTCCCGGCGTGCTCAGCGGTGACGAGAGCGTACTGAATAAAATTGACCTTGTTCGGGGGGGGGTGGCTGATGGGCATGCCCCCGGGGTTAGCGGCAAGAATCTTAGTGCTTATATTGCGGCTGGTATCTCTTCTGACCATGAGTCGGTTGCTCTGGATGAGGCTAGAGAAAAACTGAGACAGGGCATGTTTATTATGATTCGAGAAGGTTCATCGGAGAAAAATCTGGATGCCCTCCTGCCTTTAGTCACGGACAAGACATACAAAAGATGCATGTTTGTGGTTGACGACCGTAGCTGTGTTGACTTGCTCAGGGATGGTGATATCGATGCTGTGGTGCGAAAGGCGATTACCCGTGGGCTTGACCCGGTGCGGGCGATTCAATTGGCTACCATTAATACTGCTGAGTATTTCCGGCTGGACAGACTCGGGGCAGTAGCTCCTGGATACCAGGCTAATCTAATTATCATCAGTGACCTATTGAGACTAAAGCTAGACATGGTCTTTTACCGGGGTCGCCTGGTAGCCAGAGGAGGAGAGCCGTTATTCGAGGTAAACAAAATTAGTGGCTGGGGCTTGGCTAACACCGTTAATATAAAGCCATTCAGCGTAAAATCATTACGGCTTATGGCTTCGGCAGAGACTGAGCCGGTTATTGAAATCATCCCCGGCCAGATAGTCACCAGGAAGGCATTGAAGAAGGTAAAGGTGATAGATGGCGTTATCGTGCCTGATATTAGCGGTGACATTCTGAAGCTGGTGGTGGTAGAGAGGCACAAAGCCACGGGTAATATCGGATTGGGTCTGGTTACCGGATTTGGTTTGAAGGAAGGTGCTCTTGCCTCATCCATTGCCCACGATTCTCACAATATTGTTGCTGTCGGCGCCAATGATGAAGATATATTCACTGCCGTTAAAGCGATTGAGAGTCTGCAAGGTGGTCTGGTAGCTGTCAGTGGTGGCAAGGTATTAGCCAGTTTAGCCTTGCCTATTGCCGGGTTGCTGTCTGATGAACGGTTGGAGGTGGTAGTAGAAAAAATGACTAAGCTGGAACGCGTGGCGGCTCGTCTGGGAACAAAGCTGCCTTCTCCCTTTTCCACACTTTCCTTTTTAGCTTTGCCGGTAATCCCTGAACTGAGGCTAACCGACCTTGGTCTGGTAGATGTTAATGAGTTCAGGTTGATTAAATAGATTCTAGAGAACTAGTGTCTGGTTGGTAAGACTACAGTTGCTTTGCCCGGGGTTGTCGTCTCACCTTTTCCATTTTCAACCTTGATATTACAGTCTAAACAATGCTCTCCGTTTTCGATATACTTTTTGGTGACCTTCCCTTTACAGGTCCAGGTCTCTCCTTCCTCAGGCTCAGTCATTGTTTTCATTGCTCGCGGGTAGTCCATCGCTCGGTACCGGCAGGAGAATCTCTTTAGAAATCCCTCTTCACCTATCCAATCGGTCATTAGATGAATTAACCACTGACGCTTTAGTGCTCCATGGACAACAGGCTTACCCACCCCTTGGGCAGCAGCAAAGGAGTTGTCCCAGTGGAGGGGGTTCATATCTCCTGAGGCGCCAGCCCATTTGACCAGCATTTGGGTAGTAGCCACCTTCGTTAGTGGCGTTACTTCGTCACCCTCTTTGACATCTTCCCAGAATAGTTGCTCAGCCATTCATTTTCTCCTTGAGTAACTCGTGGGTTAGCTATTTATCAAAGTCATCCGTGCCTTAGCCACCAGCTCGTTTTTCTGATTAGTGTAGGTTGTCTCTACGACCAGGAAAGCCGTCTTCACTCTGGCACTCTCTCGACCAATAATATCTTTAATTATTGTCGAAGAGGTTATGGTGTCTCCAGCTCGAACCGGTGTGAAGAAGTCGTATTCTATGCCGCCATCAATAAGGCTACTATAACCAGCTTTTGCCAGAGCTTTCATTAGGTCAGGACTTAGTCCGGCTATTGCTTCAGAGGAAGTGATACTTTTCCTTGTCCATTTGGTTGGCCGGTTGAAAAACCATAGTGAAGAAATAAAGCCTGGAGGAGCGATAATAGCGCCATATTTCGATTTTTGGGCATATTCTTCATCCCAGTAAAGCGGATTAGGGTCATCGATAGCATCGGCAAACCTTCTAATAGCTTCTTCTTGTATCTCAAAAATACTGCTGTCGGTAGATTTTCCTATGAACCGGGTAACCTCTTCTGGTAACATACTGGCACCGCCTTGATTAAAAGATAGCCGAGATGTTGATGAAATTCTGTATGTTTGCTAGCCTTTTGTCAAGCACAGAATGTTGAAGTACTAAACATTCTTGAATATTGATTGACGAACGGCGTATTATTTAGGATAATAGATTAGATAACTTTAATCAATGCTGTTTTCCACCAAAAAGCGAGAGGATATAAGACTGTGGCTGAAGTCGAAACTAATGGGACGATTGCAAAAATAGAGACGAATATAGCGGAAGCTACCCAAAAGCGCTGGTTCTATGTTGCCAGGTCGCCTGCAGGTATTGTCTCTAAGGGAAACGCCGAATCACCGTCGAGCTTTTCTGAGATACTTGGCAGTGCGGGAATTGCCTGGGTCGACTATGTGGCTCAGGATGCTGATTTTGATAAGGAGGCGGTTACTGCTGCCACTCAGCTTGGCTTCAGCGAACAACTCATCTCCTCGTTTGCCGGTGAAACATACCTGCACTACCAGGATTTCGATAACGAGATTTGGATGAGGCTTCCCAGCATTCAGGTCAGGCAACTTGTGGTAAAAGCCTATCCCTTTTTGCTACTCTTGAGGAACAAACTCATCCTTAGCGTACACCCACTCAATGTAGACCGGAGATTCATCCGTTTACGAAGATATGCTGAAGCCATTCTGAAGAAAATACCTATTAATGTAGAGTCTGTGGACAAGCTGACTATGCTTCTCACCCGTATTATTGATGAGAATAATGACCGCAATTTTGAGCATCTGCGGCGGATTGAAGAGCGGGGCGATGAGCTCAATAGGAGTATGACAGACCCCAATACTCAGCGAGCTAAGCTGGGGCCAGAAATTTACCAAATGAAGCACGCCCTTATTGTGTATCTGGATGCCCTCTGGGACTCAGTGGATGTACTTCATACCCTGCGTTACGGAGATGCTGAGCTTATCACCGATGACCAAAAACTCCTGGATAAGCTTGGCATATTGGCTGAAGATGTCAATCGGCAGATTGGATTGGCTGAGCATATGTCAGAAGTCCTGGCTTCAGGGCTGGAGGTATTGCAAAGTCTCTATAATAACCAGCTTCAGAACCTTAATAACCGGCTGGCTTTACTTCTGACATATTTGACCATTATCGGCACGGCTGTTCTTGTCCCTAATACCTTGGCGACAATGCTGGGTAATACCGTTTTTGATATTGGGCCTGGGGATTTGGGCTGGTATTTGGCTTTAATGATTGGCTCTACTATCGTGGCTACTGGCTTGGTCTACTGGTGGGTGAAGAAGAGGGGCTGGATACCTAAGAAGATGGACTAAACCTTGGCTCTTTTAGCATATTCTGGGTAGCAATTCGCCGACCAGCACGTCTACAATACGAGATGCACCAAGGCGAGTTTTCATTACTACACGTCCAGGATGCTCTTTTACCACCTCACCGATAATGGCTGCCTCGTGCCCATACTGATTTTGTCGCATCCTGACCAGGACTTTATCGGCGTCATCAGGGGCGACCACGGCTACCAGCTTACCTTCATTGGCCACATAGAGCGGGTCGAAGCCAAGGAGTTCGCAGGCACTCAGCACTGCTCTATTTACCGGTATACTTCCCTCTTCTATGTTAATACCTACCTGAGACTGTTGAGCGAACTCATTAAGTATGGTGGCTAGCCCACCCCGGGTGGGGTCGCGCAGGCAGTGAAGATTAGCCGAGGTATCCAGCATTTCAGCTACCAGCCTGTTCAATGGGGCACAATCACTCGGCATAGGCACGTGGAATTTCAGCCCTTCACGCTGGCTCAATATGGCTATACCATGGTCGCCCAGAGTGCCACTGACGATGACCTTATCCCCAGGTCTGGCATTAGCTCCTGAAATATCTATTCCTTGAGGCACAATGCCCACGCCGGAGGTATTGATGAAGAGCTTATCAGCGCTGCCTTTATTTACTACTTTAGTATCGCCAGCAACAATTTTGACACCAGCCTCGCTAGCGACTCGTTGGATGGAGTCCACTATCTTTTTCAGGTCGGCGATAAGCAAGCCCTCTTCAATAATGAGAGACAGGCTCAGGTATAGCGGCGTAGCCCCGCTCATGGAAAGGTCGTTTACGGTACCGCATACTGCCAGCTTACCTATGTCACCGCCAGGGAAGAAAATGGGGCTGACCACATAGCTATCGGTAGTGAAAGCCAGCCGCCCGCTAAGCTCAAATACTGCCGAGTCATCCAGCTTGTTCAGTATGGGATTACTGAGGCAGGAAACAAAGCTCTTTTCTATTAAATCATGGCTGAGCTTGCCGCCACTACCGTGAGCGAGTAGAACTCTGTCTTCCATTATTTATCTCCAGGTTTATCAATCCCCCCCCCGACAGCTAATTAATACTAGGGCGTTTAAGAGGGGCATCAGCCCCTCTTTTTACATTCCCCCTTCCCTTATTAAGGGAAGGGGGTTAGGTTACTAAATAATCTCTCCTCCATATTGATAATAGGTAGAGCAACTGCCCTCCGAAGATACCATACAGGGGCCTACCGGGTGCTCCGGCGTGCAACTGTTTCGGAAGAGTTTACAGTCCAGTGGGCTGCTGATTCCGCGCAGGATACTGCCACACAGACACCCCTTGGCTTCGCGGGTGGTTTCTAATTTAATGTCAAAGTTCGTCTCCGCATTAAACTGCTGGTATCTCTCCTTCAGCTTGAGTCCACTGGACGGGACAACACCTATACCGCGCCAGTTAGCCTCGCCGACCTCAAAGACTGTATCCATTAGCTTTAAGGCTTGCTGGTTGCCTTCGGGTTTTACCCCGCGTCGGTAGGCTATTTCTACCTTATATTGTTGGGTTTCAATTTGATTCACCAGCATGTCAATACAGAGCAGTATGTCCAGTGGTTCGAATCCAGAGACCACACAGGCGATATTATAGTCTTCAGGAATGAAGCGATAAGGATATGAGCCAATGATTGTACTCACGTGACCGGGCCCAATAATACCGTTAAGTCTTACCTCACCAAGGTCAAGAATTGCCTTCATTATCGGCGGGCATAGCTTGTGAAGAGGTAGAATATAATAGTTTTTTATTCCTTCCTGTTCGGCTTGCAGGATGGAGGCAGCAACAGTAGGGGCGGTGGTTTCAAAACCAATGCCGATAAAGATTACCGGTTTATCCGGATTGTCTCTTGCAATATAGAGGGCATCCTGTACCGAATAGACCACCCTGACATCACAGCCTTCAGCCTTAGCCTGTTGCAGGCTGGAATGGCTTCCAGGCACCCGAATCATGTCGCCAAAGCTGGTGATGATGACATTGGGCAGGCGGGCTAAGGCAATAGCTTTATCAAGGTCGGCATTAGCAGTAACGCATACCGGGCAGACGGGACCAGAGAGCATTTCTATATTCTTGGGCAAAAGCTGGCGGATGCCATGTTTGAAGATAGCCACCGTATGCCCGCCGCAGAACTCCATCAGCCTTACTGGTCTGGTTGAGTGGCGGTGAATTCTATCGAGTAGCCTCTTACCCAGTTCCGGGTCGCGATATTCTTCAACAAACTTCATCTTTTGTCCTGTCGGTGGTTTTAGGCAACTTCGCTTATCTCTTTCAACAGCTTGAGAGTTTCCTGAGCTTCGGCTTCGTCGATTACATTTATGGCATAGCCAGTGTGCAGTAACACATAGTCGCCAACCTTGACCTCAGGGGTGAGCTGGATACTTACCTCGCGGGTGACACCATCGATATCTACTTCAGCCTGGTGCCCTTCTATTGACTTAACGAGTGCCGGAATAGCTAGACACATATAAAGCTCCTTTTGTAATCCTATCCCCCTGTGTCCCCCTTCCCCTTATCAATGGGAAGGGGGAAGATGTTTCTTAAGAGGGGCAAAGCCCCTCTTTAACACTCCTTTCAATTGGCAGTAGCGAAGTTAGCAATCACAACCTGCCCTAGAGAAATGCCACCATCGTTGGTCGGCACCTGCCGGTGAGTAAAGACCTTGAATCCACTATCTTCAAGTAAGCTAATAGCTTTTCTTAATAGTAATCGGTTCTGGAATACCCCACCGCTCAGCACTACCTGGATTATGCCGGTTTTACCAGAAATCACTTTACATAGCTCCACTACCATTCGGGCTACGGAGTTGTGGAACTTAGCTGCTATTTTAGCTTGAGTGGTATCACTTTGTAAATCGTGGATTATGGCGGAGAATAAACTTTCAAGCTTAATTAAGCTCAGTCCACTCTGTTCAATGATAGCGAACGGGTAGTAACCAGTTTCTTCTACTTCGTTATGAGCGAGCATTTCAAGCTCAATAGCCGCCTGGGCTTCATATTCTACCTCACTTCTTACTCCTATCAAGGCTGATACGGCGTCGAAAAGACGGCCGCAGCTCGAGGTTAGCGGCGAATTAATCTTTTTCTCAATCTGTCGGTGGATGATGTCTATCTCTGCATGGTCTACCTGTTTTAAGAAGGGTAGATTTGAATTCAAGGCAGCCTCGCCCAGTAGTGACAGCAGGTAACTAATGGCAATACGGTAGGGCTTTCTGATGGCTAGCTCTCCACCGGGTAAAGGGAGATACTCAAGGTGTCCCATTCTGGTAAATCCCCGATAGTCAGCTACCAGAAATTCCCCGCCCCAGATATTGCCATCAGTACCATAACCGGTACCATCAAGAGCAACCCCAATGACCGGTGTCTCCAGCCCATTATCTACCATGCCACTGACGATATGAGCATAATGGTGTTGCACTGGCACAAGTCTAAGAACAGGCGATTTGACCGCCAGTTCTTGGGCATATTTGGTGGCTAGATACTCAGGGTGGAGGTCATGAGCAATAATATTCGGGTCAATGCGAAATAATCTCTTGTAGAGGGCGATGGTATTGGCAAAGTGCTCCATAGTTTCCAGATTTTCCATGTCACCAATATGCTGACTCAAAAAGGCATACTCGTCTCTGGTTAGACAGAAGGTGTTTTTCAACTCAGCACCGCAGCCGAGTATTTGCTGGCTTCTAAAGTTAAGGTGGATAGGGTAGGGGGCATAACCACGCGCTCGTCGGATGAGTTGAGGGCTGCCTCTTTCAACCATGGTTACGCTGTCATCATAGCGGGCATAGATATCGCGGTTATGAACGAGGAAGTAGTCAACAATCCTGGAGAGTCTTCTTACTGCCTCGTCATTATCCTTGGCGATAGGCTCTTCACTTAGGTTGCCGCTGGTCATTACCAGAGGCAGTCCCGTCTCCCTGAGCAGAAGGTGGTGCAAGGGGGTATAGGGAAGCATTACTCCAAGATACTTTAGATTAGGCGCCACCGCTGGTGAGACTGAGGATTTGGCTTTCCACTTCATAAGCACGATAGGACTGTAGGGAGAGGTAAGCAGTTTTTCCTCTTCCTTGTTCACATAACAGTGCTTCTTGGCTTCCTCAATAGTTGATACCATTATGGCTAGCGGCTTGAATGGGCGCCTTTTACGCTGGCGCAGGAGGTTAACTGAGGCTTCGCTGGTAGCGTCGCAGGCGAGAAGAAATCCGCCCAGACCTTTTATGGCGATAATCTTACCTTCCCGTAAGAGGTGGCTGGTAGTGGCGATAACATCAGACGTGGCTACAGGATTACCGCCAGCATCCAGTAGTGTCAGTGCTGGACCGCATTTGGGACAGGCGTTAGGCTGGGCATGGAAGCGGCGATTAAGGGGGTCGTCATATTCCTTTTGACATTCGGGGCACATTTGGAAATGTCGCATCGTCGTCTGCGGGCGGTCGTAGGGAATGTCCTCGATTATGGTGAAGCGGGGTCCGCAGTTGGTGCAGTTGGTGAAGGGGTAGTGATAGCGCCTATCATCTGGAGACAAGATTTCCCTCAAGCAGTCCTGACAGGTGGCGATATCCGGAGAAACAAGCTGATATTTTCCTTCTTCAGCGATGCTATGGCGAATTTCAAATTTTTCATAGTTTGCCGGGGGATGATGTGTGATGATAATGTCCTCGATGGTAGCCCGGGGTGGGGCTTGCTCGCGTAATGCCAGTAAGAACTGCTCGATAGCTTCTGCCTCTCCCTCTACCTCAATCTTTACATCCTCTGAGGTGTTGCATACCCATCCCTTGAGGTTGTATCTGGTAGCCAATTGATAGATAAAAGGCCTGAAGCCAACCCCCTGCACTACACCCCGGACGCTGATGTGAACCAGGTCACGCACTACTGTTTTTGCCATTTTATGAATTATGTCGGCTTTTCATTTGTTTTATCTGGTCTTTTAGCCACGAGAGCCATGCCTCCAGTCCTTCACCAGTCTTACAGGAGACCGGAAATATTTTAGCTTTGGGATTTAGCCCGGTGACGACCTTATAGAAGGCATCAATATTGAAATCCAGATAGGGTAACAGGTCAACCTTGTTTACCAGCACCACATCGGCTTCGGTAAACATCAGAGGATATTTATATGGTTTGTCATCTCCCTCGGGGACGCTTAAAAGCATCACCCTCTTGTGTTCGCCAAGAGCAAACTCGGCCGGGCAGATAAGATTACCGACATTTTCGATAAGAAGCAGGTCAGCTTCCTCAAGGGGCAGATTATTCAGTGCATTTTCAGTCATATTGGCGTCAAGGTGGCAACCACCGCCGGTGTTTATCTGGACGACAGGCACCCCCTGCTGATGAACCTTATCGGCATCGATTCTGGAGGCAACATCACCCTCGATGACAGCTACCCTGATTTTGGGCTTCAGCCCGTTTATTGTTTGCAGGATTAAGCTGGTCTTGCCTGCTCCCGGGGATGACATCACATTTATCGTCAGGATACCGTGCTTATCCAGCCGTTCCTGGTTTCTCTTAGCTATGGTATCGTTAGCACTCAGGATGTCTTGTAAGACTTTAATTTCCATTGTCCACCTCTATACTATTAACGTAACATTCGCGCCCTGAGACTATTTCTATTTTTCGCTCTCGGCAATTAGGGCAAGCCCAGTCAAGGTCGTTGGGTGAGAAGGTAGTGGCGCAGTCGCGACAGCGTAACTTGACTGGTGGCCGTTCAAAGGAAAGGCTGGCTGCGACTGCAATAGTATCTTTACTAAGCAAGCCAAAGTAGAATTGAACGCATTCATCAACCACACCTGCTAGTTCACCAATTGTGAGGTTGATTTTAGTAATTTTAGTGGCTTTAGCTGCCTCAGCCTGTTCCAGCGCAATCGATAGGATGTTCTGCGTGATAGAAAGTTCATGCATGTGAATTACGACCTAGTTAAATTATAGGCTTTTTGGGTTTGACGTTCAAGCGACCGAACTGTCGGTACGTTCCCTTTTGGTTGAGAAATATTTAAGGCTTTTTCCATCAATCTATGCTGCTCGTGGTGAGCGTGTCGGACCATCCCGATTCCATCGTGACCCTTCGACTGGCTCAGGGTGAACGGAATTGTAGACTTATTAACTAAATGTGAACGATACCAAACTGTCTAGCGCTGAAAAAGTACATCACCTTTAGAAAAAAAGAGAAAAATTATATAATAGAAGCAAGTCGATTATTTATGTTTTTAGCCCCGTATATAAAGGAGGGCACTATGGCAGAGAAGGGCAGCAAAGAGACAGGAGTTTTTTATGATAGTCCAGTGCAAGGGTTAATTTTTAAAACCGAAACCGAGTCAGGCCGGACGAATGAAAAAGGAGAGTTCACTTACCGTGTAGGAGATACCGTGACCTTTTCAATTGAAGGGATAATTTTAGGCTCCTGTTTAGGCAAAGAGATGGTAACTCCTGCCGACCTGGTGCCAGAAGCTGCTGGTTTTGTTGCTAACATAATAAACCAGAAAGTTAGCAATATGTCCCGATTCTTACAATCCCTGGACGAAGACGGAGATGTGGAAGATGGGATTACCATTTCTACTAAAACAAGACGAGTCGTTAATAAATATAAGGGCAAAATCAATTTTGAGCAAAGCGAGGAGGATTTCTCAACCGATACCAACGTCGTTGCCCTATTTAAAGAATTGGGGGTGAGGTTACGGTCTGCCGCCGAGGCCCGCAACCATTTGCGTCGTTCAATTCTCGGGATAAGAAAGATGACCGATGTCAAAGTTCCTATGCGTGATGGCACATATCTTCTGGCAGATGTCTTCCGTCCTATAGCCAAAGGTAGATATCCAGTAGTCATGAATGTGGGTGTCTATGGTAAGGCTTTTATCAGAGGCTGTATTTTCAATGAAGAAGACCAATTGAATAAAGAGCGGGATGAAGACCGCTTCTTTGAGGGAAACCCAGACCATTTCCATTATGAGAACCACGAAACCGTCAACACATCGAGCTGGGTTCCGAGAGGGTATGTGGTTGTCCGTATTGATGGTCGCGGTATCTGTAATACACCGGGAGCTGCGCGCTACCTGAGCGTTCAAGAGGCTGAAGATTTCTATGATGCCATTGAATGGGCAGCCAAGCAGACGTGGTCAAACGGCCGTATCGGTCTCTGGGGAGCATCGTATTATGCTATGAATCAGCTGGGTGTTGCCAGTTTTCAGCCTCCCAGTCTGAAGGCAATCATCCCTATTGCAACGGATTTGGATATGTACCGTGATGTCAACTTACCTGGTGGTATATGGAATGAACAATTCTCAAGACGATGGACCAGGGATACGAGGGGGAGTACATCCCGAGACCGTGAAGTCGTCACTCATCGCCGATTGGTGGATGAAGGGTTCTATGTTCCGGAAGCTTATGGTTTCAAAGGTACCGCCTACATGGGAGCTGATGCCGACAAAATTACCGTACCCATGCTATGTGTGATGCCACAGTCCCATACTGGTCATATCCATGTTCGGGGCAGCAGTGAAATCTATATCCAGGCGGCATCCAAGCATAAACAGCTGGAAGTGATTCACGGTAATTTCATTGGAGGCTACAGTTATCAATCGGATACAGTAGGGCGTCACATGGCATTCTTTGATTACTGGCTTAAAGGGGTCGATAACGGCGTGATGAACGAACCTCCTGTGAAGATAATGCTTCAAACCGGCAACAGAGAGTATACCTGGCGTTTTGAAAATGAATGGCCTATTGCTCGGACCAAGTATACCTGTTTCTATCTCGATGCGACAGCCTCTGGCTGGAAAGGGGACGGGAAAAAGAATGACTTCATGATACTATCGGCAACCAGACCCGGCCGAGAAAATGTAACCACCTATTCAGCTGACGTGAACCTTGATGAAGTTCCCTGTTGGGCCCACGGTGTCTCCTTTGTCACTGAGCCTTTGACTGAGGATATGGAGATAGCCGGATACATCAAACTGGTGTTGTGGGTTTCATCAACCACCAAAGACATGGACATCTTTGCATCGGTGCGAGTTATGGATAGTGATAACAAAGAAGTTCCCTATACTTTGTCCGCGATGTCCGGTGAGTCTACCCAGACACCCGGGGAATATCCGGTAGGACTGGGCTGGCTCAAGGTATCCCACCGGAAACTGGACGCGAAGCGGTCGACTGAGTATCGTCCCTATCACACGCACCTTAAAGAGGATTATTCACCCCTTTCTTCTAACGATGAAGTAGTTGAAGTAGAAGTCGAACTCTGGCCCACAACAGCTTTGCTCAAGAGGGGACACCGGATAAGACTTGATGTTCAGCCAACGGATGGCTGTGGTCATGGTACCAGGCTTGCCTACGACGAAAGCTATCATAAAGGGGCG
>JAZDPB010000070.1:0-18345 GCA_043797985.1 Chloroflexota bacterium | reverse complement strand
CCCCTCGGCTAAGTCTTCATCCAATTTTGTAAACAAGGGCTGGGGCTCCTGCAATTTTTGTCCCGGCTGTGGTGGGTGTAGTTTCCAACCGAAATCTTCGACCTTGCCGGTAAAGCCTAGATACTCATGCAGCTTCTGAGAGCTAAACGGTAAGAAGGGATACAGCATCGTTTTCAGGTGGGAAATAATACAAAGAGCCGCATAAAGAGATGTAGCGGCAGCCTGCCTGTCTTGCTTAATTGCAGTCCACGGTGCTTTTTCGTCCAGGTAACGGTTAGTCTCCTGAGCCAGAGCCATCGCCAACCTTATTGCCTCTTTAAAAAGGCACCGATAGAGAAGCAGGTCCATCGTCTTAAGGGTATCCTCAGCCATTGTGAGCAAAAACTGGCTTCGCTTATCAAGCTTTCCTGCCTCAGGCACGCAGCCATCGAAATTACGATAGATCAAGGTGAGCACCCGATGGACCAGATTGCCGTAGGTCGCTACTAGCTCATCATTGTTGCGGCGCATAAATTCATGCCACGAGAAATCGGTGTCCCCCGTTTCGGGCATGTTTATGGACAAAAGGTAACGTAGCGGGTCAGGGTCATAGCGCGAAAGATAGTCAGGCAGCCAGACTGCCCAGTTACGACTGGTGGAAAGCTTCTTGCCCTCGATGGTGAGGAACTCGTTAGCCGGTACATCATAGGGAAGATTCAGGCTATCGTAACCCATCAACATTGCTGGCCAGATAATAGTGTGAAAGATAATGTTATCCTTACCGATAAAATAGTAGCTTTTTACTTCTCCCTGCCAGAAGGAACGCCATTTCTCCTCGTCTCCCTTAGACTTAGCCCATTCCTTAGTTGCGGAGAGATAACCAATGACTGCTTCAAACCATACGTAAATGCGTTTACCTGGGAAGCCGTCAAGGGGTACAGGGATTCCCCAGTCTATGTCACGGGTAATGGCTCTGTCCTTCAGCCCTCCCTCCAGATAGCCGAGTGTAAAATGGAGAGTATTCTGTCGCCAGTGGGTCTGCTTTTTAACCCAGTCCAGAAGCTTATCCTGGAAACCACTCAGTTTCAGGAAAAAGTGCTCCGAATCCTGGAACTGAGGGGTAGTGCCACATGTGCGACACCTGGGAGAAATCAGCTCAGCGGTATTCATTGGTCTGCCGCACGCATCGCACTGGTCACCGCGCGCTCCAGGAGAGTGACAAAAGGGGCAAGTGCCCTCAACATAGCGGTCGGGCAAGAAACGCTGGCAATGAGGGCAAAAGGGCTGCGACATGGTGGACTTATAAATATAGCCTTTATTGAGAAGGGTGAGAAAAATATCCTGGACTACCTCGGCATGATTGGCGGTACCGGTAGCGGTGAATAAATCAAAGGAAATACCTAACTTCTGCCAGGCATCGAGAAACTGCTGATGATATTTAGCTACTATTTCGCCGGGTTTTTTCCCCTCTTGCTCGGCAGTGATAGTTATCGGCGTGCCATGTTGGTCCGAACCTGATACCATCAATACCTGGTTGCCTTTAGTGCGGTGATAACGAGCAAATATATCGGCAGGTAGATACGCACCGGCAACATGCCCGAGATGCAATGGGCCGTTAGCATAAGGCCAGGCTACACCAATAAAAATCCGCTCACTCATAATATTCCCTTGATTGATTTTCTTATACTTTATCACAATCTAATCGTAGAATCTAATATTGATTTTCAAGGAAGAAGGTAAGTACCTTCCCATCTTTTTCTTCTTTAAAATAGGCATAACCCTTCTTCAAGGCACATTTAACACAGTAGGACAGTGCCTTGCCTTTTTCCACTTCAACACCATCTTCTTCATTAGTAATTAAATAGCGTTCGGAATGAGGTATGATGCGTTGGCATTCATCACACTGTGTTTCCCCTAAAGATATACACCCTTGGCGCATTTTCTTCTCCTTTCAAAACTTTAATTAGGCTCAAGACCTCGGGTTAATTTAAGCCAAGCCTGATACAGCTCCTTACGAGATAAGCCCGTCTCCTCAGCCAATCCGGCTATCGCCTCTCTAGCCGTTAGCCCGGAGAGACGCATTTGATGTAACTGCTTCTCAATATCCCCGGTCAACTGTGGCTTATGCGTTTCTGTCTTGCCCTCAATGACCAGGGTAAACTCGCCTCTAGGCTCGGCGAAGTGCTCTATCGCCTGACTTATTCTCCCTCGAAAGACCTCTTCGTGAATCTTAGTAAGTTCGCGACAAATGGCTATTCTTCTATCCCCAAAAACCAGGAGTATATCGTTTAGCGCTGCCAGCAGCCGGTGAGGGGCTTCCAGGACGATAATAGTACCCTTTTCATCGACAACCGATTTCAGGAAACGCCGCCTCTCGTTAGCTCTTCGGGGTAGAAAACCCAGATAGCTAAACCTGTCTGTGGGCAGTCCTGAGATAGCAAGCGCCGTGATAACCACCGAAGGCCCGGGAATGGGAACAACTGGTAAATCCCGCTGGCTCGCTGCCATAATCAGCTCATAACCAGGGTCAGATATGCCTGGCATTCCCGCCTCAGAAACAAGAGCCACATCTCCTTCGTCAAGGCAGCCCAAAATATAGTCCAGCTTAGTCAGCTTATTATGTTCATAATAGCTTGTCACCGGCGTCTTTATATCATAGGCATTGAGAAGCCGCTTTGTTTTGCGGGTATCCTCAGCAGCAATGAGCTTCACTTCGCGCAGGGTGCGGAGGGCACGCAAAGAAATGTCCTCCAAATTACCAATGGGAGTAGCCACAACATAAAGGATGGGCATTACCTGTTAGCTTCCTCAACTTGCTATTATAACCCAGATTTTATTATTCATCCATATATGGTTTAATCATCAGGCCACGGCAACAGCATCTATTTCAATGAGTGCCTTTGGGTTAAGCAGACCTGAGACAATAATACCAGTAGAGGCCGGAAAGCTATCACCGAAGAATTCGCGGCGTATATTGGCGGTTTCTTTATAATCCCTGGTAGTTATAATATAGTCGGTGGTCTGGACAATATCAGCCATCGAGGCACCAGCCGCCTCCAGGATTGCCTTGATATTTTTATAGATTTGTCTCGTCTGAGCAACAATATCACCCTCACCGACAAACTCCCCGGTGGTGGGGTCAACAGCCCAGTTACCTGATATGAAAATGATGCCAGCTTTCTTAACGGCGGGGGCAAAAGTATATCTCCGAGACTGGTCCCAACCTCTGGGGTAAATCATCTCCTTTCCAGACATCTATTCCCTCCTCTAAGATTTGCTTGAAGTCGGTGACGGGGTTATGTTAGACACAATCCTGGTTTTTGTCAAACCAACCGCGCCTTTTAGAAACCTCACCCCCTAACCCCCTCTCCTTGAAAATGAGAGGGGGAAAATATTAGAAGAGGGGCTAGCGCCCCTCTTAGACGCCCCGTATGAGATGGTTATTGTCTTTTTGATTGTTTCTTCCTTCCCCCACCTTTTACTCAATCTTAGTTGTTGGTGGTCATTGCTAGTCCCGATGAAATCGGGGCGTGGCAATCCGGATGAGCGGGGATGAGATTGCTCCGTCACTGTGTTCCTCGCAATGACCACCATGATGAGAAGAACCTTCCCCCCCCAAAATTTCTTGACTTTGAACGGTCGCTTTTGCTATAGTTGAAGTTTAAAAAGGAGAACGAAATGGCTACCACCCCCAAATTCAAGCAACTGAGGCGTTCCTACGGGTTTGATGAAGTTGCCATAGTGCCCGGAGACATCACCATCAACCCCGACCAAACAAATATCGACTTCAAGATAGAAGGCTTTACTTTTACACTACCCGTTTTAGCTGCGGCGATGGACGGTGTGACCGATGTCAAGTTCGCTATCGCAATGGGTAAGCTGGGCGGACTCGCCGTCCTCAACTTAGAGGGAGTATGGACCCGGTATGATAATCCCCAGGAGGTCCTGGCCGAAATTGCCCACGCATCTAATACTGAAGTAACCCCGTTATTGCAAAAGGTATATTCCCAACCGATTAAGGAAAAACTTATTGGCCAGCGGATACAAGAGATTAAAAAGGGAGGTGTGGTGTGTGCCGTTTCATCGGCACCAGCCAATACCAAACGGTTCGCTCAGATAGCTGACGAAGCTAAAGCAGACATTCTCTTCGTCCAGTCCACAGTTACCAGTGCCCGACACGTATCCAAAAGCACTCGCGGGCTTATCTTACCCGAGCTGGCTAAGTCCATATCCATGCCTATTGTCGTCGGTAACTGCGTAAGCTACAGTGCCTGCCTGGACCTTATGAGAACAGGTGTCTCTGCGATTTTAGTTGGTGTTGGGCCAGGCGCTGCCTGTACCACCAGGGAAGTCCTTGGTGTCGGTGTTCCACAGGTAACGGCTACGATAGACTGTGCTGCGGCTAGAGACCAGTATCTGAAGGAGTCAGGTCGGTACGTGCCAATAATTACCGATGGTGGCTTCCGCAAAGGTGGCGATTTATGCAAAGCTTTCGTCGCGGGTGCTGACGCAGTAATGATAGGCTCTATCTTTGCCCAAGCGAAAGAAGCACCAGGGCATGGCTGCCACTGGGGAATGTCCACCCAACACCCAGCACTACCCAGAGGAACCCGAATAAAAGTAGGGACTACAGGCACACTAGAACAGATTCTCTTTGGTCCAAGCTCAATTACCGATGGTAGTCAGAACCTTATCGGAGCGATTCATACCGGAATGGGTGTCTGCGGCGCGCGTACCATCCCAGAAATGCAGAAGGTTGAGATGGTAATTGCACCGGCTATTACCACGGAAGGGAAATCCTGGCAGATATTACAGTCGTAGTTTGTTGATACAGGGGCAAATCGCATAGCCTTTGTTAGCTATGCAGCGCAAGGTTATTCCTCTTCCCCTTCTTCTTCGCTTACTTCGCCTGCTTCCCTGCCAATACGAGGCAGTATAGCTCGTACCTTTTCATTTCGGCGAGGCGCTGGGTAAGTTAGCTTATCGATTACCTGGTGTAACTCCTTCAACTTGTCCTGAGGCTGCCCAATTTTTACTTCAACCACTATGCCATCAACTCCTGCTTCCCACAAAGCCTGAAGCTCCCCGGCAGTTACTTTTGCCGGTACCGAGACTAGCAAAGGCTTGTTCAGCAAACCGGCAAAACGCTGAAAGAGCATAAGATGGCGCCAGGTAAGGAAATAGTCCTCTTTCTCCTCGCTGGCGATAAGCACAGCATCTACTGGTAGTTCGTTAGCTGTTCTCAACAAGCCCTCGGTGAGTGACGCCTCTACCTCCAGTATCTTACCCACTTCATCAGTGTGAAGCTTTGACAATGGGGTATTGGTAGCCGGGAAAACGACAAAATCACCACCAGCCTTCATCGTCTGCTCTACTTTCCCCTGACCGCTACCTTTCAGCCATACACCCCAGGGGATATCGGGCATAGCTTGAGATATATTTTGCAGGATTTTGATGCCGGCATTCATATGAGAGAGACACAATAGCCCGGCATCAGCTCCAGCCACATTACCAGCCAGACTCTCAGCATTCTCTTCAGCTAGACTGGCAACAAGCTGTATTTTAGGTTTTGGTGAGACCGGTTGTTTTATCCTGAAACCGATAGGCTGAGCCTCAGCCCGATGAAGTTTGTTCAATTTATCTATGAATTTGCTCATCTTACCTCCACAGAGCCAGCGGTCGGACTCGAACCGACGGCCAGCGGTTTACGAAACCGCTGCTCTGCCACTGAGCTACGCTGGCAAGCTAAAACACTAACAAGTATAGCATAAAATAGAGAGACAGGAGCTACCCCTCTTATCTATACTTTCTCTTTGCCTTCAACCAGTCCTACCCTTATTGCTTCCTTCAGGTTGCTAACAGGGATAATGTCGATACCCTTCGGAGGTGAGCCAATTTTGGCACCGACTTTAGGCACCAGGCAACGATGGAAACCCAGTCTGGCTGCTTCACTCACCCGTCTATCTAACTGAGGGACAGCGCGTAGCTCTCCACTCAACCCCACCTCTCCTGCCGCTGCCAGCTGTGGGTCGATACCTACATCACGAAAGCTAGAGGCGATGGCTAGAGCAATGCCTAAATCAGCCGCTGGCTCGCCGATTTTCAGCCCGCCGGTAACATTGACCATAATATCCTGATTGCCGAGCTTTAAGCCAACTCGCTTGGTCAGCACAGCAGTAACCAGCAGTAAACGATTGAAATCAATCCCATTGGCAGTGCGCCGGGGTAAGCCGAAGCTAGTGGGATTGGTCAGGGCTTGAATCTCCACCAGCAGTGGGCGACTGCCTTCGAGGATAGGCACTACCGCTGAGCCTATAGCTTCGCCCCATCGTTGCGACAGAAATGCCTGTGACGGGTTTTCGACCTCGACTAAACCCTGCTCCTTCATCTCGAAGACACCAATCTCATTAGTGGAGCCAAAGCGGTTTTTGACGCAGCGCAGCAGTCGGTGAGCGCTAAAAGGCTCGCCCTCGAAATAGAGTACTACATCAACAATGTGTTCCAGAACCCGAGGCCCGGCAATAGCACCATCTTTGGTGACATGCCCGACAATAAAAACCGGCACTCCGCTGAGTTTTGCCCATTGCATCAGCCTCATCGTGCAGTCCCGCACCTGGGTTATACTGCCAGCGGCGGTGTCCACATCAGGGAGATAAACAGCCTGAATGGAATCGATAACCACCAGGCTGGGTGATATTTCCTCAATCTGGTTCAGGATAACTTCCAGATTCGTTTCCGCCAGAAGGTAAAGCTGCTCTCCCTTTATTCCCAGCCGCTGTGCCCTGAGCTTAATCTGGTGCGCCGTTTCCTCACCGGAAACATAGACCACCTTTCCTCGCGTCTGAGCTACCAGCGCTGAAACCTGTAGCAATAGGGTTGACTTACCAATACCGGGGTCGCCGCTCATGAGCAGTAGAGAGCCAGCTACCAGCCCACCACCCAGCACCCGATTAAACTCGGATAAAGGAAGTGAGAGACGGTCGGTTGCTTCAAGAACGACCTGAGATAGCTCTTGAGCCGGATGAACCACGGAAGCTGACCTGCTGGAAGATAGGGCAACAACCGTTTTTTCAACAAAGCTGTTCCACTCCTGGCAATTAGGACAGCGTCCCAGCCATTTCAGGCTTTCCTTGCCGCACTGCTGACAAACGAAGATGGCTTTGGTGCGGGATTTATCCATAGGTTGACTTTACTAGATTTTAGATAGCAATGCAAGACACTGCGTAAAAAAGATAAGGTGGAAACAGCAAGCCGTTTTCCACCTTATGAACTATTGAACCAGAAGTTCAACCTCCCCGGTGATTTGCGTCGTGGACTATGCCCGTTTTTCTCGTTCTTCGGAAGATTAGTTTAATGATTTCAACAGCGACAAACCCTGAGAGCGATATCGGCGCCATCAATGCCCAATCCTCCAGTTCCATGGGCACAACATGGAAGGGACCCTGTAAACCAGGAATATACAGCACAGCAAATAGCAGAGCCAAGGAGGAAAGGTTAGCAATTATCAGCCATTTATTACTCATCGGACCCAATTTGAAGAAACTGTGTATCTCAGAACGGCAGGCAAACGTCGTAAATAGTTCGAACAAAACCATAGTGCACAACACCATGGTTCGAGCCTCTGCCAGCAGCGGATTATTAGCGTCGGTCCATGAGCCTCCTTGCTCGGTCATCTTCCAGATAAACATGGGGAGCATTGTCGCTGCCATGAGAACGCCGATAGTCGCAATTATAATCAGCACATTTTTGGTGAAGATGCTTGATTTGGGGTCGCGGGGCGGTTGTTCCATAACATCGGGGTCATGGGGGTCAACCGCTAAAGCCAAGGCTGGGAACCCGTCGGTAGTAAGGTTAACCCAGAGTAAATGGATAGCTACCAGCGGGACAGGCATTCCCATAAGACCAGCCACAAACATTATGAGTACCTCACCCACATTAGCGGAAAGCAAAAACATCAAATACTTCTTAATGTTCTGGAAGATACCCCTGCCTTCTTCGACAGCAGCAACGATGGAGGCAAAGTTATCATCGGTCAGTACCATCGCTGCGGCTTCCTTGCTGACATCGGTCCCGGTAATACCCATAGCCACACCGATGTCAGCCTTCTTAAGAGCCGGGGCATCATTGACACCATCCCCGGTCATAGCGACGATATGCCCTCTTTTGTCAAAGGCTTCTATCACTCTCAACTTATGAGACGGTGATACCCGGGCATAAACCTCGATATCCTCTACTTGTTTCTCGAATTCTTCATCGGATATTTTATCGAGTTCAGCTCCAGTAAGCGCGTTCCCCTTTTTAAGAATACCCAGTTCTTTAGCTACTGCCATAGCCGTAATTTTGTGGTCGCCCGTAATCATAACCGACTTAATGCCGGCTTTTTCGCATAGCTGAATGGCTCCTTTTACCTCCTCACGAGGTGGGTCAATCATACCAGCCAGCCCAGCAAAAACCATCCCAGTTTCAGAATCCTCTTTACAGGCTAGCGTTTCGGGAAGTCGCCTGTAAGCCATACCAAGCACACGCAGAGCATCACCAGCCATTTTCGTAGCAGCACCCAGCACTTCAGCTCTATCATTTTCCGTTAATGGCTGTTCCTTCCCATCCTTTAAAATAGAAGAACAAGAATCCAGGACTATTTCCGGGGCACCTTTAGAATAGGCTACCTTACCCTCAGGGGTATTATGAATGGTAGTCATTTTCTTTCTCTCTGAAGAGAAGGGAATCTCATCGATACGCGGGAACTTGGTGTTAGCCTCTTCTTGCTGAAGCCCAGCTTTAGCTGCGACAACAACGAGTGCTCCTTCGGTGGGGTCACCTCTTATGTCCCAGGCACCACCAGCCGAAACCAGCCTGGTATCATTGCACAAAGTGTTTATCTTCATTAATGCCTGAATCGACATATCTTGAGCTACATCGATAACCTTACCGTTAAGCTGAAACTCACCCTTTGGTTCGTAGCCCACTCCGCTGACATTAAGTAATCTACCATTACTATAAACCTGGCGCACTGTCATTTCGTCCTGCGTCAGCGTACCAGTCTTATCCGAGCAGATGACTGTAGTACAGCCAAGCGTTTCAACAGCAGCCAATCTCCTTACCAAGGCGTGACGTTTCACCATTTTTTGTACGCCTATGGATAGGGAGATAACAACTACTGCTGGCAGAGCCTCAGGCACAGCGGCTACCGCCAGACTCACACCCCAGATAAACATTGGAAGAATTATGTCGCCTATCTCTCCAGTTGTTGTTAAGGTTCTTACTATAACCAGAACGACAACAATAGCCACCACACCGAGACAGGCATACCCAAGCCATTTTCCCACCTTGTCCAGGTTTTTTTGTAGAGGCGTCTGTTCTTCCTCCACCTCTTGAAGCATAGCCGCAATTTTGCCAAATTCAGTTTGCATTCCCGTGGCGATAACTATGCCCTTACCCCTACCATACACCAGGGTAGTACCACTATAAGTCATATTCCTTCTATCGCCAATTGCTATGTCAGTACCCGGAATTGTCGCGATGGTTTTTTCCACCGGGGTCGACTCACCAGTGAGAGAAGCCTCATCAGTTCTGAGGTTGGCGGCTTCAATAAGGCGCAAATCAGCCGGAATTCTGTCTCCAGTGCTAAGCACAACAATATCGCCCGGCACTAAATCCCTGGCTGGTATTTCTACCTCGACGCTATCTCTAATTACCGTGGCAGTGAGCGCCGCCATTTTTTTGAGGGCAGCCATGGCTTTCTCGGAACGGTATTCTTCCACGACACCAAGGACAACGCAGGCTACCACAATAGCAAAGATGACAATGGCATCGGTAATTTCCTCAGGCAGCCCACCACCCGGCTTATAAGTGATTATGCCCAAAACAACTGAAATAACCACTGCCGCCAAAAGAATAATAATCAGGACACTCTTGAACTGTTCTGCAACCAGTGACCAGACGGAGACTTTCTTCTCCTCTTTCAGTTCGTTGAGCCCATATTGAGCGAGCCGCTTTTCGGACTCACCACTGCTTAGCCCCTGGTCGCTTGAACCAAGATTCGACATGACTTCTTTTGTCTCTAAGTTATACCAGTTTTGTTTATCTTCTACCTTTGCCATATAACCTCCAAGACTTGCGGTAGCTTAGCTTTCTTAAGACTCAGTTCTAAGGGAGCGGACCTATCCCTAAACCGGCCATAATTGCCAGCATTACTGCGGCAGCCATGACCGAACCTATCTGACCACCGGTATTAGCACCGATAGCATGCCACAATAAAAAGCTCCTTGGATTTGCCTTCTGTCCCTCTCGCTGCACTACTCTTGACGACATCGGGAAAGCCGAGGTCCCAGCAGCGCCAATCAAAGGATTTACCTTCCCTCTTGTTATCGCACACATTAGTTTTCCAATCATAATGCCAGCCACGGTGTCGAGTGAAATGGCAATTAATCCCAGGATAAATACCATTATGGTCTGCCAGCGCAGGAAATTACCACCTAACATAGAGGCGCCAATACTAAGTCCAAGAAAGAGGGTTACCAAGTTGACTAAAGCCCCCTGAGAAACATCTGCCAGCCTGGCGACTACGCCGGACTCCTTCATGAAATTACCCAGCATAAGCATCCCCATTAACGGTGCTCCCATAGGAGCAATGAGGATTGTGATTATTCCCGCCACTACCGGGAAGAGAACTTTAACTTTCTGGGAGACCTTTCGCTCACCCGGTGGCATCAGTATAGCGCGCTCCTTTTTGCTGGTTAAGGCTCTCATGATGGGTGGCTGAATAATCGGCACCAGCGACATGTAGGAGTAGGCCGCAATTGATATCGCCGGCAGCAATTCACGGGCAAACTTAGAAGTTACATAGATAGCGGTAGGGCCATCACAGGCGCCGATTATGGCTATTGAGATTGCCTCCTGCTTGGCAAATCCGAGTGCCAGAGCTAAAAGGAGAGTCAGAAATATGCCAAATTGACCAGCAGCACCAAAAATAAGTATGGTAGGGTTGGCAAGCATCGGACCGAAGTCTATCATAGCACCAAGCCCGATAAAGAGAAGGCAGGGAAATAGCTCAGTAAGGATACCGGAATCATAAATTATTTTTATTATGCCGGGGTTGCCTTCCGGATATACATAGCTAGCTGATAAGCCTGCCAACGGGAGGTTGCCAATGATGACACCAAAACCGATAGGGATTAATAGCAAAGGCTCAATGTTTCTGCCTACGCCCAGGTAAAGGAGAACCGAGCCCAATACAATCATGACAATATCTTGCCAACCGAGGTTGGCAAAGCCCTGTACCAGGCTATTGAGTGCTGAGAGCCAGATTTCCATTAATACCTCCTTATTTACCTATCGAAGTACCACTCTGCTCTAGCTTTTCTTCTCTTCCTCTTCTTTATAGGGGAAAAGCTTAATTAAAAGACGTATAATCCAACCCAATAAATAGAGCGTAAGAAGGGTTACTGCCATTCCCATAACCATCATGGTCAAACCGAAACCCCAATCCATTAAATATCACCTCCTCAGTGTACTCAACATTTCTAAGCTCTGGCTGTTTTGCTAGTTCTACGATGGGTTTCGTAATGGTTTAATAGCGATAAACCATGAAATAAGATATTTAGAGACACAAACAGCCGTAGATAAAATTGCCAACAGGGGGCACACCACCACTCGGCGTTAAGAGAACTAGCTAACTACTCGAAAAGCCCTAACGTCTTGTAGCTATCAGTATTCAATGATAGCTATCAGCACACCGGTCCTAACCACCTCTCCCGCAGAGACTTTAATCTCAGCAACTTTGCCACCTACCGGAGCTAATATGGGATTCTCCATCTTCATTGACTCGATAAAACAGACTACGTCCCCCTCCTTCACCACATCCCCCACTTTAACTTCTATTCTGGTAACCTTACCTGTTATCGGGACTTCAATATTTTCTCTCGGCAATTTTAAGCTCCTTTCTTGCGCTGAATTAGTGTTTCCGCACAGGTAGCACTAAGTCTGGTATTTTAAGCCGCTTTGTTTCCTTTGTCAATATAATGATGGTTTTTTGACCAAGGAAAAGGGCGGGAAATTCATTTATCTTGAATTTCCCGCCCTTTCGATAACCGCTTACTTTACCAGTCAGTTTATGGTTTATTATCTCCCAGCAAAGCTCCTACAGCCGCCGGATGTACGACAATCTTGTCCCCTTCCCGGTCAACTACCGCTGTATCACCCGACCGGAATTGGCCACGAAGCAGACTGTCCGAGAGCTGGTCTTCCACCATCTCTTGAATTGCCCGACGTAGTGGTCGAGCTCCAAAGACCTCATCATACCCCTTCTCGCCCAGTAGGTCTTTAGCTGCCTCGGTTACCTCTAGCTTTATTTCTCTTTCTGTTAGCTGCTGGCTTACCATAGCTAACATCAAATCGACTATCTTGCGGATATGTTCTTTAGTCAGCGAGTGGAATACCACCACGCCATCAAGACGGTTGAGAAACTCAGGGCGGAAACCGTGCTCAGGCTTCTTCAGTTCAGCGAGCAGTTTCTCCCTCATACTCTCGTAATCCTTCTGTCGAGTCTTAGCTTCATCGGTATGCTGAGCAAAACCGATTGTGCCTCCCTTCCTGATAACCTCAGCACCAATGTTGCTGGTCATAACAATAATGCTGTTACGGAAATCGACCCGCCGACCCCTGGCGTCGGTCAAGTGACCATCATCAAATATTTGGAGCAATATATTGAATACGTCAGGGTGAGCCTTTTCAATCTCGTCAAGTAGTATGCAGCAATAAGATTTGTGTCTCACTGCCTCGGTCAACTGCCCTCCCTCGTCATAGCCAATATATCCCGGCGGTGCCCCAACTAGTCGGGATACTGTATGTCTCTCTTGATACTCTGACATATCAAGTCGGATAAGAGTATCCTCGCTACCAAACATAAACTCGGCAAGTGCTCTGACTAACTCGGTCTTACCGACACCAGTCGGACCGAGAAAAATGAACGTACCGATAGGATGCCTCGGGTCCTTGAGCCCGGCTCGTGCCCGCCTCACTGCCCTGGATATCGTATTAATAGCTTCGTCTTGACCGACAATACGCTTGTGTAACACTTCCTCCATATTAAGTAGTCGGGTAGTCTCATCGCCACTCAGTTGCACTACCGGAATCCCGGTCCACATGCTAACTACTTGAGCAATATCTTCGGCGGTCACCACCGGCTTTTCCTGTTCTAGTCCGGTCTGCCATTCTTCTTCCAGAATCTTTATTTTCTCCGTAATTTGAAGCTCCCGCTGGCGTAACTCGGCGGCATAATCATATTGCTGGTTAGCCAAGGCGGCATCTTTATCTTTACGCAAGGTCTCCTCGGCCTGCCTAGCTTCTTTCAAGCTAATGGGTAGAGCCCGGTGCTTAATCCTTACTCTTGACGATGCTTCATCAATCAGGTCAATAGCCTTGTCAGGCAAGAAACGGTCGGGTATATACCTCGAGGCTAGAGTTGCTGCTGAACTAAGCGCTTCGTCGCTTATCGTTAGCTTGTGGTGCTCCTCATAGCGTCCCTTGATGCCACGCAAAATCTCCAGTGTCTCTTCGACCGAAGGCTCTTCTACCAGGACCGGCTGGAAGCGGCGCTCCAGGGCAGGGTCTCTCTCCACATGCTTACGGTAATCATCAAGAGTAGTGGCACCGATACACTGTATTTCTCCTCTGGCTAAGGATGGTTTGAGGATGCTAGCCGCATCAACTGCCCCCTCCGCAGCTCCAGCACCGACAATAGTGTGGAACTCATCGATAAAGAGCATGCAGTTGCCGGCGGTTTTTATCTCGTCTAAAATTTTCTTTAGCCGTTCTTCAAATTCGCCCCGGTATTTTGTTCCGGCGACTACCCCGGCCATATCCAGGGTTATTAACCGCTTGTCCTTCAGCGT
The DNA here is from genome assembly GCA_043797985.1 of Chloroflexota bacterium. GTDB lineage: Bacteria > Chloroflexota > Dehalococcoidia > Dehalococcoidales > UBA2162 > JAZDPB01. Next base: position 4,474 of record JAZDPB010000070.1, on the reverse strand, counting down.
ATCAGGAACATCGCCAGCAACAATGTGGTGAGCCAAGCCCTCAACAATTGCTGTCTTTCCCACTCCTGGTTCACCAATGAGCGCAGGATTATTCTTGGTGCGACGGCTGAGAATCTGGGTTACCCGTTCAATCTCTTTAGCTCGCCCGATAACCGGGTCAAGTTTCCCGGCACGGGCAGCGGCTGTCAGGTCGATGCCCAACTGGTCTAACAGTTGGGTGCGGCTTGCCGTGCGAGTAAGCTTGGACCGACCCGTACCCTGGCTGATGACACGAGTTGTTTCTTCACGTGCTTTATCAAGCGTAATACCAAAGCTCTCTAACACGCCAGCAGCTACACCCTCCCCTTCGTGCAATAGCCCTAATAGAAGGTGCTCTGTGCCAATATAATTATGGCTAAGGTAACGCGCCTCATCTATGGCTAATTCAATGACTCGCTTAGCTCTAGGGGTGAGTCCGACTTCATTAGTAACCGCTTTCTCACCGCGTCCGACGATATATTCAACGGCCGAGCGCACCTTGCTCAAGCTCACACCCAGGTTGTTAAGAACCTTAGCGGCTGCCCCCTCCTCTTCTCGAATCAAACCAAGCAGGATATGCTCCGTGCCAATATAGCTGTGATTAAGACGCTGTGCCTCTTCCTGAGCCGAGGTAAGGACTCGACGGGCTCGTTCTGAAAATTTCTCAAACCGGCTTGCCATTTTCTTCTCCCTGAACCGCCTTCAAGAAGGCGGACTCATCTTTTATTATAGAGCACCAGACGATAAAGGTCAAAAACTGAATGGACTCTCTTTAGTAAAGTCCCCTGGCAGTGGCATATTTTCCACAAGAAATCGCTTTCTCAGTATCGTCTGCGCTGAGGCGTTTCACTTCCGTGTTCGGGATGAGAACGGGTGGTACCACCTCGCTCTAACCACCAAGAGGCTATCGTCAGACTTGTCTACGGTTTATGTACCTGTTATCAACCTATATTATAACACAATAACCGCCGACCTAACAACAAAATCATCAAGAGGTCAAGCATAAGAAAAAGCAACGCCACCATTTCCTCGCGGGTCGGCTCCACCCTGCCACTTCCCAGTAGCCAGGTCAATCCTGATACCATGAACTAAGGCAACACGGCTCGTATAACCATCGGGCCAGTGACGCACCGGGTTACCCTTGCGACGAAGTCCTTCAGCTACGTCAATTCTAATGCGAGCTTCCAGCTCAATGAGTCCGCCTAGACAGCGAAGACGAGGAGCCGAGACTGCTTCCTCCATACTCATGCCATGGTCGATAAGATTAACGATACACTGAGCGACACTACCCGGGATAGCAAACCCACCAGGTGCTCCGATAATAATGGTCAGTTTTCCGTCTTTGAAGAGCAGACTGGGAACGAGAGACGTCTGTGGAGCCTTGCCCGGTGCTATGGAATTCGGCAGTCCAGGCACGGCATAAAACTGCTCAATCCAGTTATTGTAAATAAAGCCCAGACCTTCGGTAACACAACCTGAGTTGCTTGCGTTGCTATGCGTCATGGTGACAGCATTCCCCGCCTCGTCCAGGACACAGAGATGGGTAGTATGGGTAGGCATCAGCTGACCCGTTGGTACTACGATTCGCTCTTCGGCGTCTATCTTTTTGCGCCAGTAATCAGCTCTTTCTTTCGAAAGCAACATATCAACCGGAACGGAGGTAAATTCCTCGTCACCGAGATACTGGACTCGGTCGGAATGGGCAGCACGCAATGCCTGAACCCAGAGCCAGTTGTATTCCAGACTATCGCGGTGCATTTTATCCAGAGGATAGCCCTCCAGAATCTTGAGCAGCTCCAAGAGCAAAACGCCACAACCAGGAGGACGATTGACTAATAATTTGTAGCCCCGATAGCTCCCCTCGATGGGGGCATACATTCTCGTTTTATAATTTTTCAGGTCGTTAGCGGTAATATGGCCACCATGCTTTTCCATATCTTTCGCAATATCCTTAGCTATGGAACCGGTGTAAAAAGAATCGGCACCCTCATCCCTAAGGCGTCTGAGGGTGCGGGCATAATCCTTGTTAGCCCTCAATTCACCCAGAGCATAAGACGAACCATCCGGCTTATACCAAATCTTCTCTGAACCTAGAGTAGCTTTCAATACATCATCGGCAGTGAGAAGGGGACCGCTGGGAGGCTGGTAATCACTCGGAGCCCGAGTATATGTACCAACCAGCGCAGTATCCATCGGCGTGCCTATTTCAGCATAGGGAATAGCTGGCTCGATAACCTCTTTCCAGCTCATAGTGCCGTATTTAGTAAGCGCATCATGAAGTCCCTTTATCACGCCCGGGACACCCACCGAGGTATAGCCGATAACGTTTAAGTTGCCGGCTAAAATAGGCTGGTCACCGGAGAGTTTGACTATCTTATCCTGCCACATCTCAGGTGTGGTCTTGGAGCCAGCGCGAGCATAAAAATCGATGACCCTCGTTTCCCCCGTCTTCCCGATATGGATAAGCATACTACCCGAACCAGCCACTCCGGTCATAGTAGGATTAACGATATGCTGGACAAAAGCAGTAGCCACAGCAGCATCGATGGCGTTGCCACCTTTAGCCAGAATCTTGGAACCTTCCTCTGCGGCACGTGGTTGGGGACAAACGACTAAGCCCTTCATTTAATTGCCCTCCTTATCAATAGACTTAATTGATAGACCTGGTTGTATTTATTAGCAAGCCAGGAAAACGAGAGAAATTGGTGAAGAGGCAAAACTTATCGTGTGAAGCCCCCTGGCAGTGGCCTATTTTCCACAAGAAATCGCTTTCTCAGTATCGTCTGCGCTGAGGCGTTTCACTTCCGTGTTCGGGATGGGAACGGGTGGTACCACCTCGCTCTAACCACCAAGAGGCAATTGTTATTCTACCACACAATTTAGAAAAAGAAAAGACCCCAGTTCTTACTGCCTTTAATCCAATCTCCCTCTATCCTCAAGCCATTCTCCGTGTCACTGCAAGCTTTTCATTCACGTCATTGCGAGCCATCAGCCTAAGGCGGAGGCGAAGCAATCCGTCTTCAAAATCCCCCTTACTCCCCCTTTTTCAAAGGGGGATTTAAAAAGAAAAAGAAGCTTTGCCCCTCTTAGACGCCCCGCTTATTAAATAACATAATATTGACAATTATAAATATTTGGGCTAAAGTCAATTACTGAGCGCAGTATAGCTTAAAGAAAAGGCGAATAAAAGTGGAGAAAAAACGGAAAGTGCCGAAAGGCTATCATACCCGTAGGGAAACCATAGCTAAGAATCCTAAGCGTTATAAACCTCTCGGTAAGCGGATGGATGAGGACTTGGAGAAAGGTTTCAAGAAATCAGGTTTGTGGTAGGAGCTTGAGCAGGAGGAAGATGTGCCAGACCCAAAAGACTATATGCCAGAAGGTTCTACATTTGTTAGAGCACACGTAAGGGGAGGAGAACCACCCGTCCGGAAACGGAAGTCCAGATTGCCCGCATTTATTCTTGTTGGGTGTACTTTAATAGTCTTAATTATCCTGCTCATCAAAGTCGGCCCAGTGGTATTGTTTGGTTTCGCAGGTGCTGGAGTTCTCTGGTTTATTGCCACACATCCACCTCATAGGAGAAAACAGGGTAAGAAGTTAACCAGAGACAGAAAGATAGGTTTATTCTAAAATACACAACAAAAGGAAAAGGGGGCTTTCGCCCCCTTTTCCTTTTACCCTACAATGAGAATAAGATTGGGAACAGTTCGTACAAACCGTTTAGAAACAATCTTAAACACTCGTTAGCCATGCACGACATCACGTACGCACTAACTATAGCTATGAAAATTCTTTCCACTTTTCAAATGACCTCCGAAACATCGTTAGCAAACCCTAACAATAAGGGCGAATCCCCAAGCTATTACGCTCTGAAAATCCGCCCTCGATTGTTTCGTCAGGCTATAATTATCTTATTTATTATATCATATTGCTAATATCAACTCTGAAGCAGGTCAAGCCCTCGACCATTAGTACGGCTTAGCTAAAAACATTGCTGCTCTTACACACGCCGCCTATTAAGCAAGTAGTCTACTTGCGGTCTTACTCCCCGACAAGTCGGGGATGGGAGATCTTATCTTGGGGTGGGCTTCGCACTTAGATGCTTTCAGCGCTTATCTCATCCAGACATAGCTACCCAGCGCTGCCCCTGGCGGGACAACTGGAACACCAGAGGTCTGTCCCTCCCGGTCCTCTCGTACTAGGGAGAGCTCCCCTCAAATCTCCGGACGCCCACAACGGATAGAGACCGACCTGTCTCACGACGGTCTGAACCCAGCTCGCGTGCCGCTTTAACTGGCGAACAGCCAGACCCTTGGGGCCTGCTTCAGCCCCAGGATGCGACGAGCCGACATCGAGGTGCCAAACCTTGCCGTCGATGTGAACTCTTGGGCAAGATAAGCCTGTTATCCCCGGGGTAGCTTTTATCCGTTAAGCCACGGCCCTTCCACTCGGA